>JAIRKB010000098.1 GCA_031260385.1 Propionibacteriaceae bacterium
AAGCCGTTTCGTCCTTGAAAACAAGCGGTCCTATGGAAATGGTGTTGGCATACCCTAGATCAACTAGAAGATGGGGGCAGGTGACGGAGTCATAGTCATCAAATAGGTTCTTTATAGGCTCGCTGATTCGAATCATGAGCAGTAGATCGCAATCCTCTAACCCATTGGCAAACTCGAAACCAGCTTTCCGGGAGATAGTGCTCTCAATTTCGCGTTTTAGATCAGCACTGGGATCACCAAAATACCTAATAAAGATCTTTACCGTAGCCTTGGGCTCGGCTCGTCTTCGATAGATTACCCCCGCTCGCTCCAGCTTATCGAGAATCTCCTGATACTGGGGGTCGCTAGCCACACCCGCAAAGGAATCAGCATCGTAGGCTTCAAAGACGGCTCTTGCCGTCACGGTGTCGACATCATCAACGAGATAGATTTCGTCGGCACCCTTAGTGATGAACAACTGGCTGTCTTCTAGAAACATCGTCCAGTTGCGGCTTTTCTCGTACTTAGTCAAGACTCACCCTCCCACTTAGCCCAAAGGATGCGGATAGTTGTTTGGAAATTTGCCGGTTCTTAGGTCGGGGTAACGCCAGTTGACGTCGCTGGTCCGACCGCCCAGAAATGGGATGTTCTCATCAGCGTGGATCAAGGAGAGGTCAGGCGATAGGACGCGGACTACCGACACCCCAACCTCGGCGACATCAACCGTCGTAAGCTCTTTGTAGAACAGCCGAATATCGGCTTTCTTAAGCTCACCGAGCAGGAAGGCTAGTTTACGGCTGCTGGTCGTGGCCACCAGATCGGCATTTCGTTCAACACATTGAGAGGGCTCCCGGTTGCGGATGAGAGGGACGCTAGCCCACAGTTCGGGGTGCTTCGTGTAGTAGACCGCGTGCCGATCAAAGCTATCGACCTCTCTCACGCTGTCCAAACTCAAGGTGGGGTAGAACTCGTCGTAATAACCAGCGAAGACACAGCCCTGAATCCACTCCAGATAGGCCTTCTCGATCGCCTTGGCATAGCTTGCTCGGCAGGCGACCCCCAACGAAATGCGCTTCTTGTTATTCTGCAAGAGATAGCCACAGACGATGACCACCGGAAACGGATTCCAGGCTTGGGTGATGTCGAAACAGAGGATCTGCCCTTGTTTCGCGGTGACTTCGGTTGTATACCGGTCGTCCAAGGCGAGTTCTCTGCCGCCAAGTGAGTTCAACCAGGTTGTCGTCAAAGCGTCTCTCTCTAGGAGTTCCAGTAACGCCGAAAGAATCGCTTCATATCTATCTGTATGGGCAGCAAGGCCGGTGGATGTGGACGGAAGGCTAGCCTTCTGATCTCTTGAGCCTAATCCGATAAGTTCCTGTGGGACATAGGCATCGCGGTTGTCGAACAACGAGTGGACTTTCCCGAAGAGCGAGTTCTCCTTATCAGGCTCCTGCCAGCGAAAATCAGGATTTCCATATTGTTCCTTGGAAAATAGGGCAAACTCTAAGTGATCAATGACATCACAACTTGCTAGCGCCGAGAGTGGCTTCAACTCAAACTGGCAAATGGCCGCCGAGTAGCGCTCTAGCGATTCCCCAATCGCGCCCATTATCGCGCTGTTTTCGTCGAAATTTAGCGATCCGCTAGCGCTTCTCCAACTATCTGATACATCCTCCGGAACCGCGTAGTTATGAATATTAGAGATATCGCAAAAGTTGGTTGGGACTTTCTGAAACGGTAAAGATATCCCGCATCTGAAGTTGCAGCTCTGCTCAAGCAATAGTTGGTTCAGTGTCTTCAACTGCGGTCTCCACTAAATCTGGTTTGTTGCTAAAAGCCCACTTCGAAAGAACGACAACAAGGATAGGAGCGCCAATCAAATAGACTATTCCAAGTCCACCTGCGATACTAAATCCCGCAATGGCAACTTCCGTGCTAACAAGTGCCCCCAACGCTAGCGAAAAAAGTATCGCCGCCCCAATAGCCAAGGCATTTTTCACTCTCTTCACTAGGAAGATCGTCGTGATGGTCAAATAAGCTAGACCTAGTGCGACTGGTATTAGAATGTTCAAGAACTGATTTTGGTATGTGGTGAGAGAAATAGTAATCGCAAAGGCGCCGAGGACTATTACCAGCAGTCCGATTGGTTGCCAGAACCCAGACAGCCGAGCCGCCTTGATTTTCTCGACCGCCTGCGGTTCGGTTTTTTCGACCATACTGCCGAAAGCCCGGGCACTGATGCTCGCCGTCGCCACTGTCGAAATCAGACAACAGCAGCAACAACAGCAACCACCACAAGTCGGTGTCGCCACTGACACCCGACTCTTCACGTTATCAAATTGAGAAACCAATTTAAGCATGGATATCCTTCCCCCTAAAAGGCATTATGTCCTTCGCTAGAGTAAGGCTACTCTAGCGATGTTGCGAACAAAGCAACCCCGGAAAACACGCAAACTTTGAGCTCAAACCTCTAGACGGACTGATGTTTCGTATACTGTTTTGGTGAGTAATTAGGGGGTGTTGATGATGGCGCGGCGAAACTCCGGAAGGACTAAGCCTACTGAAGTTGCCCTGGTAACCTCGGAAGTAGAGTTGCTTGACGACGGTAGCCAGTCTCGGGACCCATTAACCGAACGCTTCCTACCCAGCGAGGTCGATTTCGCGGGCCTGCTCTATCCGAAGCCAATGCGGGTGACCAGGGAAATGCGGCAGCGGGCGACAACAAGCTTGGCGAGAGTGAGTGCCAAATCTAGGACGCGGCCCGCCTTGGTTGAGCCACTCGATTTTTGGGATCGCCTCCAACTTAGTCTCGTCCTCGGGGGTTTAGTGAGTGCCCTGTCGTCGCTGCCCTTCATCAGCCGGGGGTATATCGCCTTGTTCGTCATTCTGGTCATGTGGATTGTGGGCGGTGGGCTGGCCTACTATCTACTTTCGCTGCAAGAGGTCCGTGCTCGACGCTCAAAATGGCGACTACACCGGTTAGCAGTCCGGGGGGTCTGGATCGAGGCGGGAATCACTATGATCGTACGGTCTCAAGATCGGGCTGGCGTTCCGCAATGGCACATCAACTGTCAGGGGTTCCTGCCCCGCTCCGAGTCACGGTATGCCTTCCAGTCAGTCCCTTTCCCCACCGATCCCACCGGGGCGCTAAGCCAGCGCTCAATCACCACCCTCCCGGTCTGCGTCGACCGTAAGCATCCGAAGAATTACTACGTCGATGCCGTACGGTTGGAAAAACTACTGCGGGTCTCCCCCAACCGTCCGCAACCTGAGCCGGGCCCAGCCAGCCAGACTCTGCGGTAAACGGTCCGTTCTCGGAACGTGCCTTAGGGTGACAAAGATCGGGCACCAAGTGCAGCACTTGGTGGTATACTTAGTGCATGCCTACGACACTTGAACGTACGACCGTGACCCATACCCCGCCGGTGCGGGGGATGTTGGCGACGGCGGCTCGGCGGTGGCCGGAGACGACGAGTCCCCGTGAGTTGATGGTGCGGCTGATGTCCGAAGGGGCATCATCATTGCGCGAACACGAACTAGAAGCGGCCTACGCCGATGCTTACGCTGACTGGGCAGTGTCGGATGATGCGGTGATTTGGGATCGGGCTTCGGCTGACGGCCTGGAGCCAGCAGTATGAGGCGGGGAGAGGTCTGGCTCGCCCACTTCGATCCCGCCCAAGGCAGCGAAGCCGCCAAGACTCGACCGTGTGTCGTTGTATCAGCCGATGCGAGTAATCGAGTTGTGGAGCGCCTAGCTCGGGGGGTGATCACGGTGGTGCCGATCACCAGCAACATCGCCCGTGTCTACGATTTTCAGGCTCTGCTTCCGGCGAGCCCGCTGACTGGGTTGTCCGCCGACTCGAAAGCCCAAGCTGAACAGGTCCGCGCCCTCGACCACACCAGATTCACGCGCAAACTAGGGGTCTTAGACGCCGAGCAAATCGCCGCTCTTGACGCAGCCCTCCTAGTCCACCTAGCCCTATGGGGACGGTCCTGATATCTCATCAAGTATCCGGAACTTGCACCACCAGAAACGTCCCCCTGGTGCACCTGCACCACCAGAAACGTCCCCCTGGTGCAGAAACGTCCCCCCCTGGTGCAGAAACGTCCCCCTGGTGCACCCCCTGGTGCACCTATCCCGTGCGGACTACCACTGGGTGAGGGTTAGGTAGCCCTTCGCATATCCAGTGTCAGCTGTGATGGTCACCGGCCCCCCTAAGAGCCCATTCCGTTCGAACTCATACTGCCTGCCTCCGTCCCACGTGGAGTCACCAGTCTGGCGTACGGTAACCCGCGGATCGCTTGATGTCACCGTGCAGGTGTAGCCCTTGGGGCAGGTCAGTCCAGTGTATACCCGGTGCTCTTCGCCAAACTTCAATGACGCTGGCGAGAAGTACGGAGCAGGATATGTCACTGTTGGAGTGGGGGTGGGGGTCGGTGTTGGAGTAGGCGTTGGGGTCGGTGTAGGGGTAGGTGTTGGCGTCGTCGGCTTTGTCGTTGTCGGCGTCGGAGTGGGTGTTGGAGTCGGAGGTTTGGTCGTGGTCGGGGCTGTTGTCGTTGGTTTGGCGGTGGTTGGGGTGGGTGTGGGAGGTCTGGTTGTAGTCGATGTCGTCGCCGGTGGTCGAGTGGTAGTTGCCGGTGGACGGACAGTGGTTTGGGGGGTTGTGGGGTTCGTTAGTCCGGTTGTAGCCGGTGTGGTCACCGGTCTGGTGGAGTTCGGATTGTTGAGGTCGGTGGTGGATCCGGTGATCTCGGTGGAGAAGGTTGCCGAGTTAGTGCCGGTGGCGCCTTGGGTGGGGAGGTCACCAGTCGAGGTGTGGCCGGTTCCTGAACCTATTTGGGCCACGGCGGTTTGGTTTATGAGCATGGTAATCATGCCGGTGCTCATCACGAGGAGGAAGACCAAGAGCAGAATGATCCCCAAGCGCCGTTTGCGTTTCTCTTCTGGCTCCGCGGCTTCGATGGGTTCGAGAGGTAGGGTCTTGAGCCGGTTCACTTGGGGTGACAGTCCTGAGGTTGGGGCCAGGATCGGGTAGACGGCGATCGGTTCTGGTGTGGTGGCTTGGGATGGATGCGCGACGGGTGGTTCGCTTGGTGTGCGTACGGCTGCTAGCGCGACTTGCATCTCGCCAGCGCTTTGGTAGCGGTCGGCAGGGTCTTTGGCGAGGGCTTTCAGACAGAAGGCATCGAGACCGGCTGGTAGTCCGGCCTCGACTTGTGAGGGTGGGGTCGGTTGGGTCTGGGTGTGTTGGAGGGCGATTTGGACGGCGTTTGGTCCGTCGAAGGGTGGTTTGCCGGTGAGCAACTCATACAACAGGCAACCAGCGGAGTAGAGGTCAGAGCGGGCGTCGGCGGGTGCGCCAGCGACCCGTTCGGGGGAGACATAAGCGGGGGTGCCCGGCGCAGTCATAGTGGCGGTCAGAGCCTCTGCGTTTTCGAACCAGGCGATCCCGAAATCGAGGACCTTGATTTGACCGGCGCTGGTGATCATCACGTTGGCGGGTTTAACGTCGCGGTGGATGATGCCTTTCTGGTGGGAGTAGGCGAGGGCGGTGAGGATGGCGTCCATGATCTCAAGGGCGCGATCGACACCAAACTTTCCTTCGGCGTCTAGTAGTTCCCGTAAGCTCTGTCCGTCGAGTAGTTCCATGACGAGGTAGGGGATGGTCATTTGGTGGACTTCGTCGAAGTAGTCCCCAGTGTCGAGCACGGTCACAATATTGGGGTGGCGTAGAGCGGCGATCGCTTCGGCTTCGCGTTGGAAGCGTTGCCTAAGGATGGGGTCTTCGGCAAGGTCAGCCTTGAGCCGTTTGATCGCGACGTCGCTGTTGAGACGGGTAGCGCGGGCCAGACAGACCTCCGCCATCCCGCCTTTCCCCAACCGCGCACCGACCTGATATCGGCCATCTAGCAGGAAGTTGGTTTGCATAACCCCACACCCCCGGTCCTCAACATAAGCTACCCCACGTCAGTCGTGTTGCCCCGTACGCAAGCTAGCCTACCCTGACGCCCCCGCGAGCCGCAAAGAACAGCGATCAGGTTGTTCAGGCCGTCCCGAACCCACCGAGCAACGCCAAGATCGTAGATTAGCTCAAGAGAATATCGGCGTGACAAGGGAATACTCTTGGGCTGGTCGGGTGCCAGTATGAGGACTTTGGCGGGTTTTGTGGTAAAATGGTGTTATGGAAACGACCACCGCGCGCCGCGAACGAGTTGAGCAAGCTGTAGCGAATGAACGGCTTGAGAATCTGGTCGTGAGCGAGGAGTCTCTGCGGATCGCCGATAATTACGTGGTGGGTACGGCAAGCGCTAGTCAAGTCGCTGCGGAAATCCGCGAGCGCTATGGGATCACGGTGAAGTGACCGTTATTGACCCGTATTTCGATCCGGCCGTCAACGATCTGCGCAATCTGCTGGGTGCTCGCACGTCCGATGAACTACGTCTGCTTGAGCCGCAAGCGGTCTTCGCCAACGAGATAGAACTAGCTGACCGATCGATTCGACGCACCAACAACCTACGAGAGTTATGCGCGATTCACGCGCAGTTATTTCGAGGGGTTTACGATTGGGCGGGACACATCAGGACGGTCGATATCCGCAAGCCTGATGATGATGCTCGGTTCTTCCTGCCGGTGGCCTACATTGATCGAGCCGCTGGCTTCGTATTTGGCGAGTTGCTAGAAGCGAAGAGTCTGAAGGGCTTGTCGGTAACCGACTTCATTGACCGGCTGGCCTACTTCTACGATCAACTGAACTACATTCACCCGTTTCGGGAGGGTAATGGCCGAGCTCAGCGGGTATTTTGGCAGCGCGTGGCGCGCGACGCCGGTTACTTTGTTGACTGGGCGAAGGTGGTTGGCGCTGAGAATGACGCCGCCTGCCGCGCCGCTATGACGCTAGGCGACCATCGACCTCTAGGGGAGATGTTCCTCAAGATCGTCGATCGTACCTCTCCTTTAACCAACTGAAACGCGGAACCAGGGGCGCCCGGTGCGGTCATGGTAGTGAGGGTGTCGGTAGGGTCATCCCCGCCGAAGTGATTGCCCGTACTCATCAAGAATGGCAATGATGCCACTATGCTGCCAGACGCGATTACGCTGCTTTCCGGTACGCTCCTCAACTACCCCGGCTTCTGATAGAGCCCCGAGAGCGCGTTGCGCGGTCACTTCGTTCATGTCAAGACGCTCGATAAGGAACCGGGCATTGATCACTGGCTGGGCGATCAGAACTGGGAGGACCTTCCAGGCGCTCGACTGGGGCCGAATATGGCCCATTTTCTGGCGTGAGGTGGCGACTTCGGCAGCGAGATCGTCAACTAACTTAGCCCCGGACTGAGCCGCGAAACGGCTAGCGGCTGTGAACTGCTCGATAATTGGGCGAGCATCACCGGCCCGGTAGGCGGTCAAGGCATCGAAGTAACGGTCGGTGGCTCGCAGCAACCCTGCAGATACTGGTGGTGTGGTGGAGATGACCAACCGTTTGGCTCGTAGCAAGGCATGGACAAGAGCTCGTCCAGTTCGCCCATTACCATCAATAAAAGGGTGGATGGTTTCGAACTGGGCGTGGGCGACGGCGACCTGTACGAGCACTGGTAGATCGTCGCGCGCCATGAACTCGATCAGATCGTTGATGGCCTCAGGCACGAGCGCCGCTTGAGGGGCAATATGGCTGGCGCCTCGCGGGGTAATGGAACTGCTGCCCACCCATACTAGGATGTCACGCCACTGACCCGCATGCTGACTCATACCTGGTTGCCGGGAGACGATCTCGGCCTGCATCGTACGGATCGCCTCCTGGTCAAGGCGATCGGCTAGGGCGAGTGCGGCTTCCATGGCTCGGACGTTACCCACCACCACTTGAGCATTATGGGAGGCGGACTGGTCTAGCTCGGCTAAGGCGAGTTGGCGAGCTCCCACGGTCAGGTTCTCAATCTGTGACGACGAGGCCGACTCCGTACGCAACAGAATCGAGTGCATCGGCCCAAGGGTTGGGCTTCCTGCTCCCAGGGTAATGCTGGCGTGAGAGTCGAACTGAGCTAAAGAGGCCGCTGCCTCCTCAACATCAGCGGCCAAGTCGCCAGGCAACAGGGGGCTCCATCGAGCGATTGAAGCCGGAATGGTTGACTGGTATAGCCCAGATGCTGAAGCCATTTTGGCGCGGGTGGCGGTCCCATCGTTTTCCGCATGCCAATAGTGTTCCTCGTACATTGGCCGAGGAATCGGTACGATACCAGTCGTAAGTCCCATATCCAGACCTCCTGAAACTGCAAGTTTCCAACAGCGCTACTTGCAGTTTATGGCAAAAGTGTTAGTAACGCTAGAGTGAACTGTATGATCGACACAGGCGACAACCCAGAAGTTGGAACATGGGGTTCTGGTGTTATTGGGGATCAGAGATGGGGTGGTGTACTACCTGCTTTCCCCGGAAAGGTCCCAGCCCCGACAACCCAGACTCTGCGATAGACGACCGGTACTAAGTATGCACCAACGCTTCGGCTCACTGTCCGTATACCGGCATGACAGGAATCACGGCTTCGGCCACCGTGATGATTGCCTTTGCTGCGGTGATTGCGTCTTTGAGTTCCTCGGGCGTTGCAGTCTTTCTTTCAGGATCTGGGTACGCCGAGTTGTTACGTACTTGACGCATCCAGCCAAATGCGCGTAAGTCCTTCCGAGGGGGTGGTTCCAGTTGCGCGAGGACTGCTTCACGTAATACGGCGTGACCGCCTTCGCCACCTGTTGGCCTTAGCCCTTGGTTGGCCAAGACTGCAGTTAATGCCTTGCGTGCTGCGTCGTAGGCGGCGAGGAAGGCTGTGATCGTGTCATCTGTCCCAGCCAATAGTTCCGCTGAGAGAATGGCTTTGTGGGCCTGCTCAATGAGAGCGATGGCATGATCGCGGTTCGGGGAGACGCGTTCTAGTCGTCCCTGGTTGAGGAGCTGGTCAATCTCAGCACGTCCTTGCTCCCAGCGAGTCACTTCCATTAGTTAGTCCTTTTCGGTGGTGTTCAGGTTATTGACAAGTTCTATGAGCGGTCGCGCTCGAATGGTGGCGATGAAAGGATCATCGCTATCGTGCCATGTGTCCAGGTCGATGACCCTGGCATTTACTGGCCGTCTCAAAGTGGCAGAGGCATTCTCAGCGATGTCGAAGATTTCGGTACGCGAAACTGGGCCGACCACGAGCAGGTCAATGTCTAGTGGAGGGTGGCCAATTTCGCCAGTAGCCCGCGCCGCCCACGAACCGTAGATGGCAGCGAAGGCGACATCTTCCACGTCAGCGAGTTGGGTTTTTAGTATGTGAGCCGGACCACAGGTCACAGCCAGCAGTGCCGTCAATGGCTGGGTCGCGGGGTTCTTCTGGTTAGGAGCGATGATACGCATTCGACCGTGACGCTGCTCAGTCACAAAACCGGTGGCAACAAGCCGATCAACCTCCCTGAGCACTGTGTGTTCGGGCACGCCGGTGCTTCGAGCTAAATCGGCGACGCTGTGTTCGCCCGGCATGAGGAACACCCTTGCAAGGATCTCACCTTGCGCTTGTGACCTCAGCAAGGGCAACAGCACGGGAGCAGAAACCTTCATAAAATGCAGCATATCATACAGTTAATGCATGATATCCTTGTAAGTAAGGGACGGTCCTGGTGTCTGGCCTTGTCGCACGGTGTGTCGGGGCGATTAGCTCTCAAGGATCATTGTTACGGGGCCGTGGTTGGTGAGTTCGACTTCCATCATGGCGCCGAACTCGCCGGTTTCGACGTGGGCGCCGAGGGTGCGTAGGTGGGTGACGAAGTGGTCGAAGAGGGGTTTGGCGACTTCGGCTTTGGCGGCGGCATCCCAGGAGGGACGGCGGCCTTTGCGGGTGTCAGCATAGAGGGTGAACTGGCTGATGGCGAGCAGGGGAGCGCCGATATCGGAGGCCGACATGTCGCCGCGACTCCAGGCCTCAGGGTTTGGCACCTCGGTGTTGGCCAGGACCCGCAGGCCCCAGACCTTAGCGGCAAGCTTTTCAGCGCTGGCGGTGGTATCGGTGTGGGTGATACCGACGAGTAGTACCAGTCCGGGCGCGGGCAAGGCCCCGACCACCACCCCATCAACCCAGACTTGGGCTCGCGACGCCCGCTGCACAACAATCTTCACAAGCTGATCCTAGCGGCGGCCTGGCTGTTTGTCGGTGGGTTCCGTACGTTTTTGGGCTGGCGAGCGGACTGAACCCACCGACCAACGCTCAGGTCGTGGATCATGGCAGGGGGGTGGGGGGTAGGACCATTGTTGTGGGAGACTGACAGCATGATTATCAGCATTGGGCAGGCTCGGCGGATGATCTTGGCGGCGCAGGGCCTTGGCGGGGATCGGGATCGGGAGGTGGGGATCCGGCAGGTTCAGGCGGTGATTGACCGGGTGGGGCAGTTTCAGATTGATGCGGTTAACGTGTTAGTGCGCGCCCATCTGATGCCGCTGTTTACCCGGTTGGGTCCGTACGATCCGAGCTTACTGACCCGAGCCAGCCAGACCGCACCGCGACGACTATTTGAAGGTTGGGGGCACGCCGCAAGTTTCATCGACATCAACCTCTACCCCCAACTGCAGTTTCGCCGTGACGAGGCCTATGCTGGTGCCTGGTCGGGGATGCGGAAGTTCTACGACGAACACCAAGCGGTGATCGACCAGATGGCCGAGGTCGTCGCCGAGCGGGGACCGGCGACCGCCCGGGACCTTGATCCCGGTGAGGATCGCCGGCGCGATCACTGGGGCTGGAACTGGGGAACGACCAAAGCCGCCTTGGAGTGGTTATTCCTCGATGGTCGTGTAGCGGTCGCGGGGCGTAACGCCCAGTTCGAGCGGATCTACGACCTACCCGAGCGAGTCATCCCCGCGGCCCAACTAGCGGCCTGCCAACCACTCACCGCCGCGCGCCCCCACGAGCGCGCCGAGTTGATCCACCAAGCCCACGGCGCGCTGGTTGCTCGCGCCGCCCGCGCCCTCGGCCTCGGCACCACCCGCTGCTATGCCGACTACTTCCGTACGGCCCTTGCCCCAACGCGGGCTGCCATCGCCGACCTCGCCCGCCAAGGCCTCCTCATCGAAGCCGAGGTTACGGGCGTCAAGGAACCGACCTGGATCTGGCACGACACCCCCCGCCCGCGCAAGATCGAGACCGCCGCCCTCGTCAGCCCTTTCGACTCTCTAGTCTTCGAACGCGAACGCCTCGCCAAGTTCTTCAAGGTTGACTACAAGATCTCGATCTACACCCCCGCCGCCCAACGCACCCACGGCTATTACGTCTACCTCTTCGTCCTCGACGACCAAGTGGTCGCCCGTACCGACCTCAAAGCCGACCGCGCCAACTCCCGCCTCCTCGTCCAATCCGCCTGGCTGGAACCCACGGCCGCCACCCAACGAGCCCGCGTCACCACCGAACTAACAACCGAACTCCACCGCTTAGCCACCTGGCTCGGTCTGGCTGAGATTACTGCCTCGGGCAAAGGCGATCTGAGCCGAGATCTCTTGTGATCATGCTCGCGGAATGTATGCAGTTACCATTTAGTGGTAATATGGTGAAATGAATCGAAGTGAAGTTCTGCGACGCGGTATGGAATCCACCGGGGTGAGCCAGGTGGAACTCTCGCGTCTGACTGGGTTGCCACCTAGCAAGATCAGCCGTTATGTTTCAGGCAAGTTGGAACCTTCTGAACCCACATTCGACTCATTAATGTCGAGCATGGGCGTGCAGGTGAGGTTCGACGTTTCTCCGGTACCGAGGGAGCGCACCAAGTATCGCAGTTGGTTACTTCACCGCCGTGTCTCATATAAATTGGGCATATTAGGGGTTGATGACACCGGTTGGGAGCGGATGCAGCGCAATCTCGATCGTGTACGGTCAAACTCCCAAGGTCAAGTCCACGAGCGCAACATGGATCGTTGGCAAAGCCTCATCAACAACCGAAATCTGCGCGAACTCCATCGGGTTCTGGTAGACACCTCGACTGACGGAATCGAGATGCGCGAAGTCTCACCAATGGGAGGGTTCCTAACCGAAAGCGAACGTCTCGATGTCCTAGAGGGGATGAAACGCTAAACCGGCAGCAGCGATATCCCGCAACTCGAGGGCCGGAAAGATCGCGTCTTCGTAGTGAGCATGTGTGCTGGGGGGGTTGGGATTCGGTAAGGTACGAATTGGAGTTCGCCCGAGGATCCCCGTGCCACGACGGGTGGGAAAGAAGGTCGCTGTGGTTGAAGACTTGGTTGAGGGTGTGTTGGCGGGGAACCGCCGGCAGATCGCCCGGGCGATCACGCTGGTGGAGTCGGCGCGGCTGGAGGATCGGATTCGGGCCCGCGAACTGCTGGGGTTGATCGCCCAGCGCGAGACCAATGCCGTCCGCATTGGGGTGACCGGGGTTCCCGGCGCGGGGAAATCGACGTTTATTGACGCTTTTGGGTGCCTACTAGTTGAACAGGATCACAAGGTGGCGGTCCTAGCGGTCGATCCATCGTCGTCGAAGACCGGGGGCTCGATCCTCGGCGACCGCACCCGGATGGCCCAGTTGGCGATGGCGGACAATGCCTTTATCCGGCCGTCGCCCTCGGGAACGCAGCTCGGTGGGGTGGCGCGAGCGACCCGGGAGTCGATGTTGATCGTCGAGGCCGCCGGTTACGATGTCGTACTGGTCGAAACCGTCGGGGTCGGGCAATCCGAGGTGGCGGTCGCTGGCATGGTCGACACCTTCCTCTTGGTGACCTTAGCGCGGGCGGGCGACCAGTTGCAGGGGATCAAGAAGGGGATCTTGGAGATGGCCGATATCATCACCGTCAACAAGGCCGATGGTGATAACGAGGTCGCGGCGCGCGGGGCGGCCCGCGAACTAGCGGTGGCGATGAAGCTGATCACCTCCGATCCCAAGGCGCGGCGCCCACCGGTCTTGACCTCGTCGTCTTATACCGGCAAGGGGCTCGCGGAGCTGTGGGAGGCGATCCTAGAGCATCGCGAGCATCTGGAGAGTACGGGGGGACTGGCGGCTCGGCGCGCCCGGCAGCAGCGCGATTGGATGTGGTCGCTAATCGATGACGAACTACTAGAGACGGTCAGGCAAACCCCGGCAGTGAAGGCGATGCGGGCCGAGTTGGAAGCCGATGTGATGGCGGGGCGCTTGTCGGCGGTGGAGGCGGCTCAGGCGGTCTTGGCGGGGTTCGCGCGCAGCATTCCTTCGACTTGGCTTGGGTAGGGCTGGTTCTAGTTCTCTATTCCTACGGCTTGTCTAGGATACCTCTAGTTCTCTGTTCCCGGACGGCGCTTCGCTTGTCCAGGCTACGCGAGCTTTGCGAGCGTACGGCACCGCGGGTGCCAAGTACGGCTAGTTCTCTATTCCCGGACGGCGCTTTGCTTGTCCAGGCTGCGGCTTGTCGAGGCTACCTCTAGTCTTTGCGGCGTTTGTCGGGCATGACGGTTAGGGCGATGACGACGAACGAGATCGTGATGATCGATAGGGTGATCGCCCAGCCGGCGGGGATTCCCAGGAAGGTCATGTGGTGATAGACGGTGGTCGTTGAGCCGACCTCACCGTCATTGGGGGCCGGTTTGATCACCAAGTCATCGGTGATCCGGTTTGGTTCGGTAATCGTCAGTTCAATCGTCGTCAGGTAGCTGCCGAGTGGTTTGAGGGCCTTGTCCCGGACCGCTCTGGCCCAGATGACCGTGTAGTCAACTGAGCCGGTCACCAGGTTAGAGACAGTGGCGCGGAAATCGGCGAAGACGTACAAGGTGATCTGCTGGGCGGGGGTGAAAGCTTGGGAGAGGGCGAGCGGGTAGACGAAGTCATCGGTTTCGAACTCAATCCGGATCGGCACCAGCGAGCCGGAGAGCTCATAATCGGAGGTTAGTTTGATGGCCGTGAAGTACCAACCCTTGTAGAGGTAGGGTTTCAGTCGCTCGCTGGTGGTCTCGGGCAAGGTATAACCATGCGTGTCCAGCCATTTCTGCAGGCCTTCGGCGTCATCCGACTCCAAGCTGACAGCTTCGAAAGGGCCGAGAAGGACCCGGTCGAGGATGCTTGGATCAGTCGTCCGGTCGTCACCGTCGGGCCCGCTCGTGGACTGACTACGGGGCGGTAACTCCCACCAGAGGTCAACATGGGTTTGCGTCATCGTCATTTCGCGTTTGACATAGGCAAACGTACTATCGGATCCTGGCGTGACGGTGGCGGGGCTAGGGGTGGGGATGATCAAGGCTAAAGAGGAATCGAAAGCGTCGACGTCTAGTTTTAGGTCGATCCGCTCAATGCCATTGTTCAAGGAGATGATCGCCCGCTCTCTGTTGAGTGTCACGGCCGTCGTACCCTCAGCCGAGAGGAAGGCACCAGCGGCGCTAGCGGCAGCCGGGAAGCCGAAGAGCAGCCCAAGACTGATGGCGATGGCGCCCAGGCGGATGAGGGTACGGGAGGTGGTTTGAACGGTTGGGGCAGCAATCGACATGTTGGCAGTATGCCATATCACCATGCAAAAGGTGTTTCATCCCACGGTGGGAAGGGGAAGGTAGGTTCACCCTTTACCCACTTGAGTGTGGTACGCTCATGTTTGGAGGAATTGCCCCAGGCTGCTGCATGCGAGGAGAACTGATGGAGACCGAAAAACTTACCGCGATGAGTCGGGATGCCTATTCCGCGGCGGTCCGGATTGCCTTGACCCGCGGTAATCCGACGGTTGAGCCCGCCCACCTGCTGTCGGCGCTCCTGGCGATCCCGGAGAATACGGTCGGCCCGTTGTTGGCCGGATTGGGGGTTGACCCAGCGAAGTTAACGACCGCCACAGGGGGGTTGATCGCCAAGTTGCCGGCGGCCTCCGGATCATCGGTGGCACAGCCCACCCTGTCGGGGGCGCTAGCCCGGGCGATGGCTCAAGCGGAGACCCAGGCTCAGCAGATGGGGGACAAGTTTGTCACCACAGAACACCTGCTGATCGGTTTGGCCTCTATCGAATCCGATGTCAAGCGGTTACTAGACGATCAGGGGGCGACCGCCGACAAGATCGCCGCCGCTTTCAACGCCAGCCGGGGTTCTCGGCGGGTGACCTCCGATCAGGCCGAAGGCGGGCAATCAGCCCTCGCGAAATACTCCGTCGATCTGACCGAGCGGGCGCGTGAAGGGCGGCTCGACCCGGTGATTGGGCGAGACGCCGAGATCCGCCGCCTAATTCAGGTGCTAGCGCGCCGTACGAAAAACAACCCAGTCTTAATCGGCGAACCGGGGGTGGGCAAGACAGCGGTCGTCGATGGCCTCGCCCAGCGGATCGTTGCCGGGGACGTGCCGGACTCCCTAGTCGGGCGCAAGTTGGTCTCCCTCGACCTGGCGTCGATGGTGGCGGGAGCGAAGTTCCGGGGCGAGTTCGAGGAGCGCTTCAAAGCCGTCTTGACCGAGATTCGCGATGGGGAAGGCCAATACATCACCTTCATCGACGAGTTGCACACCCTGGTCGGCACCGGTGCCTCGGGCGATTCGGCGATGGATGCCGGGAACATGATCAAGCCAATGTTGTCGCGGGGCGAGTTGCGGATGATCGGGGCGACCACCCTCGACGAATACCGCGAGCGGATCGAGAAGGATGCGGCGCTGGAGCGGCGCTTCCAGCAGGTCTATGTCGGCGAGCCATCGGTCGAGGATACGATCGCCATCCTGCGCGGGTTGCGGGAACGCTATGAGGCTCACCATAAGGTCCGGATCACTGACTCCGCCCTCGTCGCTGCGGCGGCCCTATCCAATCGCTACATCACCTCGCGTCAACTGCCCGACAAGGCGATTGACCTCGTTGATGAAGCCGCCTCTCGGCTGCGGATGGAGATCGACTCCTCACCGGTGGCGATCGACGAGCTACGCCGCCAGGTGGACCGGATGACGATGGAGAAGTTCGCCCTTGAGAAGGAGGCCGATCCCGGCTCGCGGGAACGCTTGCAGCGACTGGAAGCCGAGTTGGCGGCCACCAGCGAGAAACTGCGTGGGCTGGAAACCCGCTGGCAGGCGGAGAAGGCCGCTCTCAATGAGGTCGGCGATATCAAGGAGATCATCGAACGCGTCCGGATCGAAGCCGAACGCGCCCAGCGGGAGGGCTTGCTGACGAAGGCCTCGGAGTTGCTCTATAGCGAACTGCCGAAACTGGAGGCTCGGTTGGCCCAGGCGGCGGCGGCGCGCGGTTCCCACACCATGGTCTCCGAGGAGGTGGACGGCACTGATATCGCCGAGGTGGTCTCCGCTTGGACGGGGGTCCCGGTCGGCAAGCTACTCCAAGGAGAATCCGAGAAGTTGTTGGCGATGGAGGAGCGGATCGGCGAACGGCTGATTGGCCAGGACCTCGCCGTGGCGACAGTCGCCGATGCCGTGAGGCGAGCCCGGGCCGGAATCTCGGACCCCAACCGACCGACCGGCTCCTTCCTCTTCCTCGGCCCGACCGGGGTGGGCAAGACCGAGTTGGGCAAGGCCTTAGCCGAGTTCCTGTTTGATACTGAGACGGCGATGATCCGGATCGACATGAGTGAATACTCCGAGAAACACGCCGTCTCGCGCTTTGTCGGCGCCCCTCCCGGCTATATCGGCTACGAGGAGGGTGGCCAGTTGACCGAAGCGGTGCGGCGCCGACCCTACTCAGTGGTCCTACTCGATGAGGTTGAGAAAGCCCACCCCGAGGTCTTCAATATCCTGTTGCAGGTTCTCGATGACGGTCGGTTGACCGATGGGCAAGGCCGGACGGTGGACTTCCGAAACACCATCTTGATCATGACCAGCAATATCGGCTCAGAGTCCCTGATCGATACCTCCCTGAGCTGGGAGGACCGTTGCGAGGCGGTGATGGCCGCCGTTCGTACGGTCTTTAAACCAGAATTCATCAACCGTCTCGACGACGTGGTGATGTTCGAGCCGCTGAGCCGAGAAGACCTCGGCGAGATCGTGGTGATTAGCTTGCGCCGTCTCAACAAGCGTCTGGCGGAGCGCCGAATCACGGTCACGGTTACCGATGCGGCGCGCGAATGGCTCGGGGACAACGGCTTCGATCCCCTATTCGGCGCCCGGCCGCTGCGTCGGCTGATTCAGACCTCGATCGAGGATCCGCTAGCGCGCCTCGTCTTGTCTGGTGATATCGTCGAGGGGACCATTTGCTTTGATGTCGATGCGGACGATGACGGTCTGACGGTCGTAGACTGAGAGGAGTGTTAGGGATGTTGTTGGCTCAAGGTTCGGTGTCAGATGGTGTGGATCGCAAGGCGGAGGAGGGAGGCGGACTGGACGTCCGTCGACCGATCGACAACGCAGCGAGGCGCGCCGGATGGCAGCGAAGATTGAGTCAAGAACATCCCTAACACGACGTTTTATTAACAAGAGAGGTTGGGCGCATGAGGAGATTGCTTGTTGTGGCGTTGATCGCCGGGTTGGGGTTGTTTGGGGGATGTTCCAGCAGCTCCGGAGCGGAGTATCACAAGATTACCCCCGAAGACGCGAAAGCGATCATGGACGGAACCGAGCCTTACATCTTGCTCGATGTCCGGACTTGGCCGGAGTTTGTCGATAGTCATATCAAGGGGGCAACCCTGCTTCCGGTTGACGAACTCGGGGCGCGCGCCAAAGAGGAACTGCCGGACAAAGACGAGCTGATCATTGTTTATTGCCGAACCGGTGGGCGCTCCAAGAACGCTGCCAATGAGCTGGTCAAGCTCGGCTACACCCAGGTTTACGATCTCGGCGGCATCCAAAGTTGGCCTTACGAGACTGTCAACGGGTGATAATCTATCCCTCATGCAATTAGGTGTTTTTGGCGCTTCGGGCCAGGTTGGTAATGTCATGCGACAGATCCTGGCCGAGCGGGATTTCCCAGCCGATCAGGTTCGTTTCTTCGCTAGTTCTCGTACGGCCGGCACAACCCTGCCCTGGAAAGACGAGACGATCGTGGTGGAGGACACCGCGACCGCCGACTTCACCGGGCTCGATCTGGCAGTCTTCTCCGCCGGGGCGACGATGTCGCGGCAATATGCTGAGAAGGTCGTGGCGGCAGGAGCAACCGTGGTTGACAACTCTTCCGCTTGGCGCCTTGACCCAGGCGTGCCCCTAGTTTGCTCGGAGGTGAACCCCGAAGACGTCGTCAACCCCCCGAAGGGCATCATCTCGAACCCGAACTGCCAAACGATGGCGATCCTGCCCGCGGTGAAAGCCCTTCACGATGTCGCCGGGCTGACTCGCCTGATCGTCACCACCTTCCAGGCAGTGTCTGGTTCCGGTCTCGCCGGCGTCCAGACCCTCAACGACCAGGTCAACGCCCTCGCCAACCCGACGACACTGGCCTATGACGGGCGCTATGACGACTGTGGCGACCAGGGCCCCTATGTCGCGCCGATCGCCTTCAACGTCATCCCGATCGCTGGCAAGCTCGTCGACGATGGGACGGGTGAGACCGATGAAGAGGTCAAGGTCCGCCTTGAGGCGCGCAAGATCCTCCACCTGCCCGAGCTGCCGATCCAGGCGACCTGTGTTCGGGTCCCGGTCTTCTCTGGCCACTCGGTGGCGGTGAACCTCGAGTTCGCCACCCCGATCACCCCCGACCAGGCCCTCGCGGTGCTGGCTCAGGCGCCGGGGGTGGCTTTGAGGGATGTACCAACTCCGCGTTGGGCCACCGGCAAAGATCCCTCCTACGTCGGCCGGATCCGCGCCGATCAGTCGGCGCAGCCCGGTCACGGCTTGACGATGTTCGTCTCGAATGACAATCTCCGCAAGGGGGCGGCCCTCAACGCCATCCAAATCCTCGAACTGATTGTCTAGCGATGATTACGGCAATCTTGGGCGTCGGCATGATGGGCGAAGCCCTACTGGTTGGCCTGATCTGGGCGGGGATTGACCCGGCCCGACTGCGGGCCGCCGATGCCCGCCCCGAGCGCTGCGACCAGGTTCGCGACACTCACGGAGTTTGGGTTGGTACGGTGAAAGAGGCAAGCCAAGGCGCGGACACCGTCATCATCGCCGTTAAACCCCAAGATGTCGTCCCTCTGCTGACGACCATCGCTCCCGAATTAGGCCAGGAAACCCTGGTGATCTCCCTGGCGGCAGGCGTGACGCTGGCCACCCTGGAAGCCAACCTCAACCCTGGTCAAGCGGTTATTCGGGTGATGCCTAATACTCCGACCCTAATTGGGGAGGGGATGGCCGTGCTCTCACCTGGCCAGGCGGTCGCCGACGAACAAATGGAACGCGCCGTCGGGATGTTGTCCGCCGTCGGAAAAGCCCAAGTCCTGCCGGAGACCTTCATGGATGCCGTCACCGCGCTATCGGGCTCCGGTCCGGCTTACCTGATGTACCTCGCCGAAGCGATGATCGAAGCCGGGGTCAGTCTGGGTCTCGATAATGACACCGCCACCGCCCTCGTCAAGCAGACCTTATCCGGGTCAAGCCGCCTCCTAGCCGAGTCCAGTGTCACTCCCACCATCTTGCGCGAGAGGGTCACCTCCCCTGGTGGGACGACCGCTGCCGCCATCCAAGCCCTCGAAAACCGCGCCGTCAAACCAGCCTTCATCGCCGCCATCGACGCCGCCGCCAGACGCTCCCAGGAGCTAGGCAAGACCTAAGATCGGCTCCGCGTTTGGTTCTAGATGGCCTGCGCGGTAGGATCAGTAGTCGGTCGGCCTGGGTCGATCGTACGTGAAAGCGGGAAATCCCGTCCGGAAAAGCCAACAGCGAGGCTGTTGGATGAGCAGAGCGAAGGAACACAGTGGGTTCGGTCATCAAGAAGCGCCGCAAGCGCATGGCGAAGAAGAAGCACCGCAAACTGCTGAAGAAGACGCGTATTCAGCGTCGTCGCGCAGGTCGCTGAGTCAGCCTCGGCCATCGGCTACCTGGATGATGACAAGGGGGTCTGATGCCAATCGTACATTTACTACGCCACGGTAAAGTGGACAACCCGCAAGGTGTGTTATACGAACGCCTGCCCGGTTATCATCTCAGTGAGCTTGGCCAGCAAATGGCCGCCGTCGCCGCCCAGTTCTTCAAAGATCGCCCGATCACTCATCTGCGTTGTTCCCCCCTAGAACGAACCCAAGAAACCATCGCCCCACTAGCCGCCTTGTTCCCCGAGCTTGAAGTCATCCTTGATGACCGGGTGATCGAAGCCGGTAACCGCTTCGCTGGTCAGGTGATGGGCTCCACCGCCAAGGCCGCCCGCTCACCGAAAAACTGGCCTTACCTACTCAATCCGCTGCGCCCCAGCTGGGGCGAGGCCTATAGCGCGATCGCTAAGCGGATGACGACCGCCATCCTCGACGCCGCTGAACTAGCTGGTGATGGGGAAGCCGTTATCGTCACCCACCAACTACCAATCTGGGTCACCCGACGCCGCGTCGAGCGCCGTGTCTTGTGGCATGACCCCCGTAAACGCCAGTGCACCCTCGCGTCGGTCACCAGTGTCCAGGTGAGCGACCAGCGACTGGTCAAGGTTGACTACGCCGAACCAGCCCGCGCCCTGCTGCCCGATGGACCCCAAGTCGGCTTCTAACGCGAGACTAGCCTAGGAGGGACGAATGACTGAACAACCCTTGAGCCGTCGGCGGATGACGGCAGCCGAGCGTCGCGATCAGCTAATCGGCGTCGCTCGGGCCTGTTTTGCCGAAAAAGGGCTTGAGGGGACCTCTATCGAGGAGATCGCGGCGCGCGCGGGCGTCTCGAAACCGATTATTTATGAGCATTTCGGTGGCAAAGAAGGATTGTACGCTGTGGTGGTCGATCGTGAGGTCACCACCCTGCTCCATGCCCTGAGGGAGGCAGTCACCAACCCCGCCGCCGGGTCACGGCGGTTGCTAGAGATAGCTTCCCTGGCCCTGCTGGACTACGTTGAGGCTTGTCCGGAGGGGTTTCAGATCATCATGCGTGATTCCTCCGAGACTGGTGGGTCGGGGTTTGCGTCGATCCTCAATGACGTCATCGTTCGGGTGGAGGGGTTGCTGATCCCCAAGTTCACCGAACTAGGCTTCGACCCGAAACTCGTACCATTAATCGCTCAAGCCCTGGCCGGTCTAGTCGCGATGACCGCTCAATGGTGGCTCGACAACCCGGAGTTCACCAAGATTGAGGTCGCATCGACACTAGTAAACCTGGCTTGGAACGGAATGCATCACCTCGCCAGAGACTTCCCGTTGACCCCACCGCTGACCTAGCCGGTCAACCCGAAGCGCTTACCTAGCGGGCGCGCTGCCTAAATTAGGCTGTGAAAGCGGTAGACTTTTGATTATTATGAGCGCTGATCTGTCTGTGAAGCAATCGCCTTCACCAATCGTCGTCGAGAATCAGACCGTCGGTGTCAACGATATTCCTCGGGGAACCGTCCGTAACCCAGCTGATCTGGTGGCAGCGATCACCTGTGCGGTGGGTATCATCGTGGTCTGCCTAGTGGTCGTACTCGCCCACAACACCACCGAAGGCCTAACCCAGGACGTTGCCGGTGCAGCGGTCATCCTGCGGCGAATCATCGGCGTGCCGGTGACCTTCCTGGAGATGCTGGTCATCGCGGTCCCGCCGATCGCGGTGGGGATAGATCTATTGGTTCGGCGCTACCCGATGGTCGCCTTCCAGGGGTTAATTGCGACAATCGGTGGCATTATTCTGGCGGTTGGTCTCGATGTTGGGGTTCGGACCTTCGCGCCCGCTCCACTCGTTACCGGGCTGTCTGTGCTGCCAGACGCCGTTACGATCCCCGGTTCGATCGCGGCGATCACCGCTTTGTTAACCGCCGTCGCTTCGCCGGCCCGTCGGCGATCGGTCACCTGGTCTTGGAACCTGATGTGGGTCTACGTCGTGGTCGCTGTCGTCACCTCAGCGGTCTCCCTACCGGGTATGGCCATCGCGCTGATTGTGGGGCGGATGGCTGGTTACATCGTGCGCTACACCATTGGAGTGGCCTCGCGGCGAGCCTACGGTTCGTCCCTAATCGAAGGCATCCAGCGCGCCGGGTTCCTACCCTTGAGCATTGATCGGGTCTCAACCTTGCCGGTCTCGGAGATCGTCGCCAAGGCGCCAGGAGTGCAAACCCCCCAGTATTTTTCCGACCACCGCCTCTACCTAATGAAGACGGTGACCGGCAATCTTTACAATGTGATCGTTCTCGACGGTGACCGCCAGGTGATGTCCACCTTGTCGCGAACCTGGCGCTATCTGCGCTCCCGGGCCCGCGGTCGCGGCGGTCTGTCCTTTAGGCAGACCGCCGAACGTACGGCTCTGCTGTCCTATGCCGTACGCTCCGCAGGCACGATGACCCCAGCCGTACTGGCGATCGCCGAAGCCGATGACTCGATGCTAATTGTCCGGGAGGCGACCCCAAGCTCCCGGTCTTTTGGCGATCTGCGCGAAACCGAGATCACCGACGAACTGTTGAAGGTGATGTGGGATCAACTGCTGAAATCCCACCGCAGTGGGATCACCCATCAAGCGCTCACCGCTGACTGCTTTAGGATCACTGGGGATCCCATCTTGGCCGGGCGGGGCGCTGGGGTCGGGGTCTGGGTGCTCGGTTGGGAGGCCGGGGAGTTGGCCTCTTCTGAGCTTGGCCGCCGGATGGATCTGACACAGATGTTGGCGTTGATTACGACCAAGGTGGGGGTCACTCGAGCCCTTGACTCTGCCCACAAGGCGATTAAGCCTAAGGAGCTCGCCGAACTGGTTCCGCTACTGCAGATCCCGGCTATCCCCAAGGCCACCCGCGACGAAATGGGCAATGCCAAGGAGGTCCTAAACGAGCTTCGGGCGGCCTTGTCCCAGGAACTGCCGGGAGTGGTGACCACCCCTGAGCAGATCACCCGAGTGGGTGGTCGAACGATCCTGATGGCGATCCTCATCGCCGTGTTGGTGATCGTGGTCTTAGCTGGGTTTAACTACGAAGAGGTGGCCGCCGCGATCATGGCCGCCGACTGGCGCTTGATGCTTGCCGCCTTCGGTCTTGGTTTGGTCGGCTTCATTGGTGCCGCCATCACCTTCATCGCCTACTCACCAGTGCGTTTGTCCTTCTGGAAGGTGTGTGTCTGCCAGGTGGCCGCCGCCTTCGTGTCAATGGCCGCCCCGGCGGGGTTTGGCCCGGCCGCGATCAACCTGCGGATCTTGCAGCGCAAGAATGTACCGACGCCCAAGGCGGCGGCGACCGTGGCGCTGACCCAGGCCACCTCGGTGATTGTCGTCTTGCTCGCTCTGGTGGTGGTGACGGCCCTGACCGGGTCGAGCCAACTCGCTAGCTTCGAGATCACCCCCGGTTTGTTGATCGGAGTCTTGGCGGTGGCGGCCCTCGTCGGCACGATCATGTCGATCCCGAAGACCCGCAACTGGGCTCTCGAACGGGTGACCCCGATTCTGAAGCAAACCTGGCCCCGGTTGGTCGAACTATTCTCCAGCCCGCTGCGTCTCGCGGTCGGTGTCCTCGGTCAGATCATCGGCGGGCTCGCCTATATCGGGGCCCTCCAGTTGTCGATCATGGCCTTCAATGTTGAGAACGTCTCCTTCCTCGGCTCGGCGATCGTCTACATGATCGGCACCTCGGCGGCTTCCCTACTGCCGACCCCAGGTGGGATCGGCACGATTGAGGTCACCCAGACCGCAACTCTGGCTTCGATGGGTGTCAACGCCGGTGTCGCCGCCTCCACAATCCTGCTCTTTAGGACCTTGACCTTCTGGGTCCGCGTCCCCTTAGGTTACGTTGCCTACCGCTGGATGCGTCGCATCGGCGAGCTGTAACCGGGCCGGTTAATACAAATCGAGAGGGGGGCGACCCCCTCAACCCCCGCGTCGCTGCTTTGACAGCGACAAGGTGGCGAAGGGTGAACCTAGATAACGGTGGCGCCGGGGACGGGGCCGGTGACGACTCGTACCATTACAAACCGAGGGGGGGACGACCCCCCCAACCCCCCGCGTCGCTGCTTTGACAGCGACAAGGTGGCGAAGGGTGAACCTAGATAACGGTGGCCCCCGGGACGGGGCC
>JAIRKB010000091.1 GCA_031260385.1 Propionibacteriaceae bacterium
ATGCCCAGGCCATTCGCTCACTCATCGGGCGGCTGATCGCACGCGGTCGCGCCAACTCGGACTCTTCAATCAAGTAAACTCCACCAACACTTAACGCCCGAATCGCGCCTGAGTGGATCCACTGTAAAACCCGCCTTGGGGTTACCCCCGTCAGGCTAGCAACCTCTGACACCGACATTACCATACACACAAGTATACGGTAATTCGTAGATTAGTGTCACCATCAAGTGCGCTGGTATTAGCATATTTGAGTGATGTTTCAGCATTCCGCAGGGGTTGTTTACTCTGTTATGATCGATCAACTCGCTTGTGAGAAGGTGATATATGACCAATATGAAACCACTGAGATTTTGGACTTTGGTTTGGGGCTTGGGTCTAACCGGACAGTTATGCTGGAATGTCGAGAACCAATGGTTTAATACCTTTGTCTATGCTCGTATCGCTAAGGATTCCTCGATTGTGACCTTGATGGTGATCTGTTCGGCCCTAGTGGCGACCTTCTCGACCTTCTTCTTTGGCACCGTCTCGGATCGTCGCGGAACCAGGCGGCGCTTTCTCGGGATTGGTTATATCGTCTGGGGGGCGCTGACGATCGCTTTCGGCTGGACGGAGTTCCTCCAAACTGGGGCGGTTGGCGTTGGCGTAAAGGTCGCTGCCCTGGTGGTCTTCCTTGTCGTCTTCACCGATTGCGCCCTGAGTGTCTTTGGGGCGATGGGCAATGATGCCAGCTACAACGCTTGGACCAATGACAACACCACCGATCAGAATCGGGGGCAGATCGCGGCCGCTCTCGCCCTCTCGCCGGTGCTCGGCACCATCATTGGTACGGTGGTCGGTGGCATGCTGATTGGCGCCGAAGACAATTACCAGCGCTTGTTCTGGGCGATTGGTGGCTTGGTGATCATCATGGGTGTCGCCTCCCTGCTGTTCGTAAAAGATGCGCCGAGTCTCGTACCCCACAAAGAAGGCGGCTTGTGGCGGCAATTCGCCGAGGTCTTCAACCTTAAGATCTTCCTCGGCCGGCGCGAGTTAGTCTTGGCGAGTTGTGTGGCGGCGGTCTATTTCATCTCCTTCAACGTCTTCTTCGTCTACATGGGCAACTGGCTGATCTATCACATGGGCTTCACCCCCGATCAGATGGGCTTCATCCAAGGTGGTGGACTGATCCTAGCGATGGCCCTAGCGATTCCGACCGTCGGCTTGATCAACCGCCAGAAGACCCCTTACGTAGCGGGGGCGGCGATCATTGTCGACATTATCGGCTTATGGATCTTGTACGTCATGGCGCGACCCGGTCGGGTTGACCCCCACAACCTGGTTACGATCAGCAACCTACCGCTATTCATTGGCGTCTTCTTGGTCGGGGCCGGTTATGTTCTGATCATGCAGACGGTCACCATCTGGGTGAAACAGCTCTACCCCGAATCTAATCGCGGTCAGTTTGAGGGAGTTCGCTTGACCTTCTTCACCTTGATCCCAATGCTGATTGGCACGCTGCTAGGCAACCTGGTGGTGAAGACCGGCGCTGGCACGGTGGTTAACGAGTTTGGCATCACCGAGAACATTCCCACCGAGGAGATCTTCTTCTGGGCGGCTTGGATTGCGCTGCTGGCCTTCCTCCCACTTTTCTTCGCTGGCAAGCGTTACTATGCACGCGTACGTTCGGTCTCGTTACAGGGGTCCAATGATCAGCCGCTGGGGTGAGACTCTGGATCGCGACTGTCCGCTTAATAACTACCCGCGACCGCAACTACGACGCGACAACTGGCAGTGCCTCAACGGGCCTTGGCAGTGGGCAATCGCCAACGAGCGACCGGCGGACTTTACGGGGACGATCACGGTGCCTTACTCCCCCGAAGCCCCACTCTCGGGGGTGGAACGCCAACTCCTCCCCGGTGAGACCTTGTGGTATCGCCGGGTGGTGGCTTTCGATCCTCAACCCGGACGGCGCCTGCTGCACTTCGGGGCCGTTGACCAGTCTTGCGAAGTCTGGGTCAACGGCCTATCGGTCGGTGACCACGCTGGAGGCTACTGGCCGTTTTACTTCGATGTCACCACCGCCATCCGTCCGGGCGATAATGAGATCCTGGTCGCCGTACGCGATGATTCCGATCAAGGGAGCGAAGCCTATGGCAAGCAGAACCTCAAGCGCGGTGGCATCTGGTACACCGCCCAATCGGGGATCTGGCAGACCGTCTGGACGGAGGTCGTGCCGCCAACCTATATCGACCGGATCGAGATCAACCCGGACTACGACCAGGCATCGGTGTCTTTGCGAGTTCATCTCGCTGGTGACGAACCGGGGCTCGACGAGTTCGAATTAACAGTCCCAGAGTTCCATCCCTGGACCCCCGACGATCCCTATCTCTATGACCTCGAAATCAGCGCCGGGGAAGACCGGGTCACCACCTATTATGCGCTGCGCAAGATCAGCGTCGTCGAAGTGAACGGCCACCCCCGCCTCGCTCTCAACAACCAACCCCTCTTCCAAACCGGCTTGCTAGATCAGGGTTATTATGCCGACGGGCTCTACACTGCCCCAAGCGACGAGGCGATGATCTGGGAGCTTGAGCAGATCAAAGCCCTCGGTTTCAACATGGTGCGCAAGCACATCAAAATCGAACCCTTGCGCTGGTATCACCACTGCGACCGACTCGGACTGCTGGTCTGGCAGGACTTCGTCAGCGGCGGTGGGCCCTATCACGATCTGGTGACCCGCTATCTGCCTTTTATCGGCGTACGATTGCGCGATCATCGCCACCGGCGCTTTGGTCGCCGGTCGGCCACCGGTCGGGAGGTCTTCGCCCGTGACCTAAACCGGACGATTGAACTACTTCGAAATAGCCCTAGTGTCGTTGTCTGGGTGCCCTTCAATGAGGGTTGGGGGCAGTTCGACGCCGCCCAGACGGCCGAGGAGGTGCGCCGCCTTGACCCAAGCCGACTAATTGACCACGCCTCCGGCTGG
>JAIRKB010000199.1 GCA_031260385.1 Propionibacteriaceae bacterium
TTAAGTGAGATGACCCCTTGGGCCCAGGTGATCGCTTCGGGGGGTACGGAACCGGGGCGGGCATCCCAGAGATAGTCGCCCCCGGCGGCCCGGGTCAGTAAACGAGTTTCGTGGCCTTGTCGATCCAGTTCTCGGCGTAGGGCCGAACCAATCATTCCGGAAGCGCCGACGAGCAGGACTCTCATAGATCCAGTGTAACCCTAAGCTGGGATGAGGGTCGCGAGGAGGTCCGTCAAACTGGACAGGGTCGCATCGGCGGTGTAGGCCTCGTCTCGTGGCTCCTGGCAGGCCGCGTAGCCTTGGAGTAGGCGGATGGTTTTCATGCCGAGTTGTTTGGCGGGGTAGATATCGTTGTCGAGGCGATCACCGATCATTACCGCCTGCTCGGGTGGGCAGTTGGCGCGGCTCAGAGCCAGTTCGAAGATCCGGGGGTCGGGTTTCGATACTCCCTCTTCGGCAGAAGCGACGACCAGATCGAAATAGTCTCCTAGACCGAAGCTCGCCAAGCGGGCGACCGAGCCAGGCAGCTGATTGGCAATGATCCCGAGTTTGTAATGCTTGGCTAGTTGGGCTACGACGGCGACTGCGTAGGGGTATGGTCGGTCGAGTTCGATCGGGTAGAGGTGGGCTGTGCTAGTCCCAGTGAAGCCGTACGGTCGCAACTGAGCGGCAATCGCGGGACAGTAGCGGGCCATGCCAGCCTCATACTCCCGGGCGATGTCTTGGGCGCTCAGAGCGCCGCCGGTTAGCTCAGCGGCGCGCGCAAACCAGAGGGCATAGGACTCGGTCTCATCAAGCAGTGTGCTGCCCATGTCGAAGAAGAGCCAGGTGACTGAGGCAAACACCTTAGTCTTTACCCCAGGTGGCGAAGTTCGGCGAGGACTTCCGGCGCTGGGTGGCTAGGAATGGTAGCAATGGTTTGCCCCTGGTAAGTGAAGACCGCTTGATCCTCACTGGTGACCTCGCCGATGACCGTGGCCTTGGCATTCTTGGCGCGGATGGCGGTCAGGACTTCGTCAACATCGGCTGGGGCGACCTGGACCAACATGCGGGCTTGGGTTTCGCAGATCAGGATCTCTTCGGGGGTGATTACCTCGCGCAAGGGCACCTCGGTGAGGTCAACCCGGGCGCCCAAACCGCCATAGCGGGTCGATTCGCAGACCGCGGCGCCGATGCCGGCGGCGCCAAGATCGGAACAGGCCTTGATCTTGCCAGTCTCGAAGGCGGCTAGGGAGGCTTCCATGGTTGCTCTCTCTTCGGCGAACAGGGCAATCGCCGGGCGCATCTGGGAGACCAATCCGGCCCGATAAGCGGTGTCATTGCCATCGGAACCAGTTTCACCGATGAGGATGAGCTTGTCCCCGGCCGCTTTGGCTTTCTTGGTCAGCGGTTGGTCGGTCACCAGCTTGCCGAAGACCGCGACCACACAAGCGGGCACGATGTCACTGAAAGAGGTAGAGAAGCCGCCCCCGATGACGAAGACATCCATGGTGTCGCACATGTCGCGCATGCCTTTGAGCATGAGGTTGACGCGGTCCTGGCTGGTCATCACGACACAGTTACCGCAGGTGCAGGTCCCGGTAAAGCCGCAAGGGCCAACGAGGACCTCTTTTTCTAGGGGCAGGGTGCCAATGAAATCGAGGATGAATAGCGGACGGCCACCCATGGCGACAACATCGCGCATCGCGCCACCAGCGCCGGTCGCCGCCGCATCATAGGGGCGGGGGACACAAGGAGAGTTGTGGCTCTCCATCTTGCCAACCACTAAGGTGTCGCCGCCGGGGATTCTGATCACGCCAGCATCCTCGTTGGCGTCGGCGCCAATTAGCAGTAAGTCGGGCCAAGTCTGGGCGACCTTGTCATTGAGACGTTGGAACTGACCGAAGTCAATCGCTTGATCGATATTGTGATGTAAATGAACGAATAGGCCATGGATTAGTGCTTTTTCGATTTCATTCATACTTGGACTCCTTCATCCTCCGACTTCGATGAACCGCCTTCGACCCTATCATGTCTTGCCACCTAATTACCCTGATCCACCGATTCCTCGCTGCTGCGCGTTCCCAGCTAGGCGCGCTGGCGGCGTTGACAACGTTTGACAGGCGTCCAGCCTGTCTACACGTTGTCGCCTTGCCATCACACCTATCTGGTACGCGGCACCGGAGGTGCCGTACACTTCGCGCCTTTACGGCGCTACGTGTGACGCTCGCGACGCGAACAATCGGTGGATCAGGGCAATTAGGTCAGCGCAAGGTGATCGTGACGATTTCGTTGTGTGTGCCGACCCGTAGAGGCATTCCCCACATCCCGACCCCGGAGGTGACCACAACCTGCGGGCTAGCAGAGTCTTTTTGGTAGTGTCCGTAAGACACCGGGAATATGGCCGATGTCAGCAGGTTGGCGGGAAAGACTTGACCGTGGTGAGTGTGCCCACACAAAATGAGATCGATCCCCAGGCCGTACTCGGCAATCTTGGCCGGGTTGTGATCCATGACGATTACCGGCCGACTGGCATCCCCCGGGAGGGCCAGATCGGCGAAGTCGGCGCGGTGGAGGTCACCGAAGCCACCGATTGGCGACGGGTCGAGACGCCCAACTAAGACGAAACGGTCGTCAATGAGCGTGTAGTCGTCAGTCAGCAACCGGATATTACTGCGCTCGAGGAAGTCCATCATCTCGGGTAGGGTCTGGCCAGCGTCATGATTGCCGAGGCAGGCGTAAACGCCGAAGCGGGTCTTGAGGTTGCCCAAGAGGCTGGCGGCCCGGTCGGGGTAGCGGATATTGCGATAGGAATCATTGAAGATGTCACCAGCGATACAGACAATATCGGCCTGCTGCTGGTTGATCTTGGTGACAATGTCTTCCAAGCGGGCTTCCGAGTTGGTGTCGCCTAGATGGAGGTCCGCGATCAGGACGATTTTAAGTTCACCCGACTGGTTGGGGCGCAGCGGGAGATCGTACGAAACAATCTTTGTTTTACCGGCCTGGTAGATGCCATACAGGATGATCGCGCTGGTTAGGACGACGACTACGGTCGTCGCCCAGAATTGAGCCCGGGGTAAGGCAGCTGGGGAGACCCACCCGGCGAGACGAGCGAGGAAGACGAGCCCATCCCGCAACATCATCAGGATCCAGAGGTAGACAAAGGCCCCCAACCAGAGGCTACCGATCGCCGCCATCACCTTTTTCACGGCGATAGGCAAGGCGAGTCGGCCGAGGATGTGGGCAACGGCGATCAAGGTGTAGACGATGATGAACCAGACCAGAGGGAAGCTTGGACTAAGGTAGGTCCCCGCCTGGTAGAGCCTCCTAGCGATGTAGAAGTTCACGCCGAAGTAGATGGCGACGACTGCGGTGGCCCCAAGGATCAGCTTGCCGAGATCTCGATTTAGTTTTCGTAACATCCCATCCAAGACCAAGACCCGAAGTACCTCTGCTTTTGCCATGAACTAAGTCTGGCACAGCTTAGGGGCTCGTCTTACTTTGTTCGGTGCTTGCGCCAACAAAAATGCCTTGTATCTGCTAGCGTTTTGCCTAGAGGATCGCTAGGAAATGGAGGCATAATGGACCCGATTCGCTTTGATCCCCCCGACCGCCCGCGCGGCGTCATTCAGTGGGTGTATGGCTTTGGCGAACATGCCGGAATGTACACCCCGTTAGCCCATTACTTCAATCGACATGGCTACGCCTTCGTCATCAACGACCTACCCGGCCACGGCGCCATGGCGGACTTGTCCCCGGCTCAACGTCGCAAGCGCCTCGGGGTGGTGGCTAGTTATGACGACTTCCTCGACGATATCTGGACTATCCGGAGCCTCATTGGCCAGTGGCATCCTAACCTGCCGGTGATCTTGGCAGGTTTGT
>JAIRKB010000254.1 GCA_031260385.1 Propionibacteriaceae bacterium
CGAGATAAGCAGTCATGGGCATGAGGGCGAACTATGAACACAAACCCGAAATCTTAACCTCTAAAACCAACCCCACACCCCGCTAGAATCCGAAGAGCGCCTTATCCTCGACCCCACCAGGGACTACCAACCCACCAACAAACAAAACAACCGGTGAACCCACATTCCGTAGGTTCACCGGTTTCCAATGTCCTGAGACATCACAAATGTCGGGTTGACAGGATTTGAACCTGCGACCGTCGGCGGGCCCCCAGTCAAGTTTCAACAAAACCAAAAAAGTCACGCCGCCAGATCTGGGACCTAGCGGCGGACAGAGTGGAATTGTTCGGTTGGAATGATCCGAGTTCCTCTCGTCGGGTTGACAGGAATTGAACCTGCGACCGTCGGCGGGCCCCCAGTAAAGTTTCAACTAAACCAAAAAAGTCACGCCGCCAGATCTGGGACCTAGCGGCGGACAGAGTGGAATTGGTCGGTTGGAATGATCCGAGGTCCTCTCGTCGGGTTGACAGGATTTGAACCTGCGACCCCTTGACCCCCAGTCAAGTGCGCTACCAAGCTGCGCCACAACCCGTACGTTATTCAATTATCAAGCTACGGATTTGAACCGGAGACCGTCGGCGGACCCCCAGTCAAGTGCGCTACCAAGCTGCGCCACAACCCGTACATATTCAATTGTCGGCTCGAAGATCCGAAGCCTCAAAGAGTCTACTACAAACGGGCCCTCAACACCCCACCGCATAGCCAACTTCTGATTGGACACCCAAACTCGCGATCAAACAGGTCCACTAAGCTTGCCCAATGCAAGATTTCAGGTTAGTTCCACCGACCGCGGTGCCCGTCAGCGAGATCACCGCCCTACGCTCAGAGTTTCTAGCGGAAACCTCCCTGATCCAGGGTGGTAACGGGCTGGAGCGCTTTGATGACCCGCAAGACTGGCTGGCGCACTGTGAAATGATGTCCGACCCCGCCACGCTACCTGAAGGGTATGTCGAAGCCGAAGCCTGGCTTCTCGTACGCGGGGACGAACCGCGCATTCTCGGCCTAGTCAGCTTGCGGCGCAGTATCGATCACGACCGTCTCCGGGAGTACGGTGGGCACATTGGCTACTCCATTCGCCCCTCAGAACGCGGCAAAGGTCTCGCCAAGATCCAGCTAGAACTCACCCTCGAGCGCTGCCGGGCTCTGAACCTTGGCCAAGTTCTCCTAACCTGCCAGGTCGACAATGAAGCAAGCAGACGGACGATGATCGCTTGTGGCGGCATCTTTGATCGCCTATCAACCGAGATCACCGCCGACGGACAAACCTGCGTCCGAAATCGGTTTTGGATCACCCTATAGACCCGAGACGGTACGAGGGACTAGCGGGCCCAAACGCTCACCTCCCCTTCGAGCGTACGGCTGAACTAGTCTGCGCTTAGGCGCGCAGGATCGTCACCTCGCCACCCTGTTCGACGGAGTGCCAGATCCCTGGCCAATGCTCGAGTAGGGCGTCGCGATAGAACGAGGGGTAGAAGCTAATCGAGTCGAGGTCACTCAGACTAAACCAGCGCAGGGTTTCTTGTTCGCCGTCTGTTCCAAGACTCTCACCACTTGGGGTGAACATCTCATCGACCTCAACCCAGTAATACAATCCGACAATCTGGGATTCGCGACCGTTCTCGTTGTAGAGTGCCTCCTCGACGGCCGCTAAGGCACCAATCTCCAAGCGGTGTCCGGTCTCCTCTTCAACCTCCCGCGCGGCCGCCTCCCGCGTCGTCTCCCCGAAACCGACCGCGCCACCGACTGAGTAGGCATAGTCAAAACTCGAACTGGTCACCATCAAGACATGGGGTTCCCCCACTGCGGGACGATGGACGATAATTCCCACCGCCCGCAGTTCAAAGAAGTTGTCATCAGAGCGGAATCGCAAATCACCAAGCACAGTCCCTCAGTCTAGACCGCTGATTGCCCAGATAAAAACCCGCTGCCCCGTACGACCCTAGGTAGTCCAGGCAGACCAGAGCCGGGCGTATTCGCCATCCAGCGCCATTAGTTCATCGTGGCTTCCCAACTCCGCAATCCGACCGTCGATCACCACGGCGATCCGGTTGGCGTCGTGGGCGGTATGGAGCCGATGAGCGATCGCCACCACCGTACGCCCCAAGAGCAAGGCCACCATCGAGCCCTCGACGTGGCGGGCGGTCTGGGGGTCGATCAGACTGGTGGCCTCGTCCAAAACCAACGTATGGGGGTCAGCGATCACCAGCCGCGCCAAGGCGATCTGCTGGGCTTGTCCGGGGGTTAGTTCCGTCCGACCGGATCCGACCATGGTGTCGAGCCCATCGGGCATTCGGGACACCCAATCGGCCGCCTCCACCGTCTGCAGTGCCTCCCAAACCGACTGATCATCGGTGGAGTCCTCCCGCGCCAAGATGACATTATCGCGAATCGTGCCCACGAATACGTGGTGCTCCTGGGTGACTAGCGCTACCTCAGTCCGCAGCCGTGTCAAGGGCAGGTTCATCACATCAACTCCACCAACCTCGACCACCCCAAGTCGGGGCGCGTTAATCCCAGCGAGTAGGCGCCCGAGGGTGGACTTCCCGGAACCGGAGGGCCCAACCACTGCTAAGCGCTCCCCCGGTCTCAAATCGAGACTGACATCATGGAGTACATCCCTGCCCGTGCGATAAGCACAGGTCAAGTCCCGCGCCACCAAATGATCATCGACCGGCTCCTCATCGGTGGTGTCGCGATCCTCGGGCACCGCCGCGATCCCCAACAAGCGCGAGGTCGAAGCCAACCCGATCTGGAAGTGGTTGATCGTGAAGATGATCCGATCAATCGGGCCATTTAGTTGCTGGAGGTAGACGGTTGCCGCGGTTATCTGCCCTAAGGTGACAAAGCCTTGCGCGTACCCCACAAAACCCAAAAGCACCACCGCCACCATCGGTAACTGCTGCGCGAGCCCCTGCCAACTGAACAGCCGAACCCGCAAGGCGGTGGTATAGCGCTCGATTTGACAAGCCATCTCAATATCGGAATCGACCAGGGCAATTCGGTTCGCCCCTAGCCCCAAAGCTTCCGTGGTGCGCGCTCCCTCGACCGTTTCGGTGGTGGAGGTGTTCAACCGCGAGTAGGCCGCGCCCTCGGCGATATACCCAGCGCGCGTCCAGTGGAAGTAACCTTTCAAGGCCCAGATCACCACGGCGAGGGTGAAGAGCAGGGGCAGGGATAGGAACCAGGAGTTGGTCACCATGCCGATCAGGGTGAACCCCAACATCGACACCCCGATGATGAAGGTCGGCAGTGCCCAGCGGACCATCGCGCCCATCGCGCCGACATCACGCGTCACCCGGGTCACCAGATCGCCGGTCGACGCGGTCTCGACGCGCGATAGCGGCAGCTTCAGGACGGTACGGATTACGTACTCCCTCGCCGAAGCGACCATATCCTGGCCGAAGACCGCCGAGAACCGGCGCGCCGTGAAGGTCATCACCGCTTGGAGCAAGATGATCCCCATGACGGCTCCGGTGATCCGGGTGACATCCCCTAGCACCTCCGCGCTGGAGTCGACGGTTACCCGGTCGACCAGCCGACCCAAGACCT
>JAIRKB010000259.1 GCA_031260385.1 Propionibacteriaceae bacterium
GGGTCTTGGGGGGGGCGGGGGGTGGGGGGGGGTAATGGGGGGTGGTGCGTGTGCCCCAGTTGTGGAACCCCGGATCCGACCCCATGTCCCACCCATGTCCCACCCGTTAGGTCAACCGACCAAGGGGTCACCAAGGTGTCGCTCACCAAGGTGTCAGACGCTTTGGCTCCGGTCGAAGGGGTGGTACGAGGTGTGGAGGAGTTGGTGGGCGAGGGGGGAGTTGGGCTCGCCGTAGAACCCCTCGTACAGGCGCAAAATGTCGGGGTTGTCTTGGGACTTACGGTAGGTGGAGGTCTCGTCGATGCTGATGAGGACCTCTTGGCGCTGACTGAGTTCGTCGGCCAACTGGGGGATAGGGTTCCCGGCGCCGGCGATGCAGCCGCCGGGGCAGGCCATGACCTCGATCAGATCGTAGCCGACATCCTCGCCGGCGACGATGCGCTGAGCGAGGGGTTCGGCATTGCCGAGACCGGAGATGGCGGCAACCCTGATTGTCCGCTCGCCAACCGTGAGAGAGGTCTCCTTAATCCCGGTCTGCCCAGGGACATCCCGGTAGACCAGTTGGTCAGTGAAGGCTTCGCCGGTCAGTTGCTCGGCCGCCATCCGCATGGCCGCTTCCGCCACCCCACCGGCGGCCCCGAAAAGGATCCCGGCACCGGTAACCCGGCGGTAGGGGTCGTCGAAGGTGGACGGTTGGACTTGGGTGGGGTCAATCCGCAAGCGCCGAATCATCTCAAAGAACTCGCTCGTGGTGATCACCGCATCGACATCGCGGATCCCACCGGGAGCAAACTCCGGCCGGGCCGCCTCGTATTTCTTGGCGAGACAAGGCACGATAGAGACGACGTAAAGCTCGTTCAAGTCAACGTTGTAGACCTTCGCGAAGTGATTCTTGACCGTCGCGCCCATCATCTGTTGGGGCGACTTGCAGGTCGACAGGTGGGGGATCAGCGCTGGGAAACGCTTCTCGACCATGTTGACCCAGCCGGGGCAACAAGAGGTGAACTGGGGCATCACCCCACCGCTCGATAGCCGATTCAGGAACTCCGTCGTCTCCTCAACGATCGTCAGATCAGCGGCGAAGGTGAAGTCAAACACCTTGTCAAACCCAAGTTCCCGCATGAGTCCAGAGGTGAACCCGCCCGCTTCGGAATAAGGGATATTGTAGGCCGAGCAGATGACCGAACGCGGAGCGGGAGCGAGGAAGCCAACGACGAGTTTCTTCGGATCGTTGAGGGCTTTGAAAACCGCCGGTCGCTCGCGGCGGTAGTCCAGGGCACCGCAAGGGCAGGAGGCGACGCATTGCCCACAGGAAACGCAGTCGGTTTCGATCAGCGGGCGGCCATCACTAGTCCCGACCTTGAGCTGACCATTGTGGAACTGGTAAGCCAGGACCCCCGGCCCCTCGATCTCGGCGCAAGCGGCGACGCAGCGACCGCAAGAAATACACTTGTTATGGTCGCGAATGATAAACGGGTGGTCGCGTTGGATCGGCTGGTAGGGGCGCTTGTGCAGGGGTGGGCGGTAGGAGACCCGCTCATGGGTCGCCTCGTTGCGCAAGTCGCAGTGGAAGCGGGCTAGGCAACCACACTTCAGGCAGCGACTGGCCTCCGCCCGCGCCGAAGCGGGATCAAAGACCTGGGTGACCTCGGCCGTTCCATCGAGCAGCCGCTGGTCGACCGCAAGGGTGGTCGGCTGGAGGCGTGGCTTGGTCGGGATCCCCGCATAGCCGCCGTTGACCAGGTCCTTATTTTCGCCCCGCGAACAGTCGTAGATCTCGGGCTCCGAACGGACGTAACCCTTCGAAACGTACTGGTGGATCGAACCAGCCGCCCGCCGACCGGCGGCAATCGCTGCGATCACGGTCGCCGGCCCGGTGACACAGTCGCCACCCGCGAAAATCCCCTCTTCGCTAGTCTCCGCTGTGGTGGCATCCGCCTCAATATCCCCCCACTGGCTGCGCCGCAGCGGCAGGTCATTGTAGAGGAACTGGGTGTCGGTTGATTGCCCGATCGCGCCGATGATTAGGCTCGCTGACAAGGCAAAATCTGACCCCTCGATCGCGATTGGACGGCGCCGACCGGAGCGGTCCGGCTCGCCGAGTTCCATGCGTAAACAGTTCATCGTCAGCCGGTTGTTGTCCCGGGTGATCCGGGTCGGGGAGGCCAGGAAGGTCATCTTGACCCCCTCGGCGATCGCGTCCTCGACCTCGTGGGCTTCGGCGGGCATTTCGGTCCGCGTACGGCGGTAGACCAGCTCGACCTGGGCGCCGAGGCGCCGGGCTGTACGAGCGGCGTCAATCGCCGTATTACCACCGCCGACGACCAGAACCGTGTCACCGACCTCAGGCACGGTCCCCTTGGTGACCTGCTCCAGGAAGTTGATCCCGCGCCAGACCCCGGAGCAGGCCTCGCCATCAACGTGCATCCGGGTAGCCATCCAGGAGCCGATCGCCAGGTAGACGGCATCGAAGTCACGCCGCAAATCCTCTAGGGACATGTGCGTGCCCAAAGCCCGGTTAAGCTGAATCCGTACCCCCAATTTCTGAATGGTCGCAATCTCCGCATCCAGGTCGGCTTTCGGCAGACGATACTCCGGGATCCCGTAGCGGAGCATCCCACCGGGCTTGGGCTGGCGGTCAAAAACCGTCACCTGATGGCCCTCCTGAACCAGATAGTAAGCCGCCGACAACCCAGATGGCCCCGCTCCGACAATCGCAATCGTCTTCCCAGTGGCCTCCTTCACCTTCGGCAACCAGGGCGCGCCCGAGCTCAGATCAGCTTCGGCAGCGAACCGCTTCACGGCATTAATGGCGACCGCCTCATCAACCAAATTACGCCGACAAGCCATTTCACAAGGATGGGGACAGACCCGACCGCAGACCGAAGGGAAGGGATTATGATCCTTGATCACCCTAATCGCCGCCGTAATATTGCCATCGGCCACATTGGCGAGGTAACGCTGAACATCAATCCCCGCCGGGCAAGTCTTCTGACAAGGTGGCAAACAGTCAGCATTATGATCCGCTAGGAGTTGCTCCATGCGGACCCGGCGAAAGTGACCAATCGCGTCCGAGGTGGTGGTGATGACCATCCCCTCACTAGCTGGCGTGATGCAAGCCTTTATCGGCCGCCGCTCGGTCCCCAGCTCGACCATGCACAACCCACAGTTCCCATTCGAGCGGGCTAGACGCACGTCATGACACAGCGCCGGAATCCGAATCCCCAAGGTCGACAGAGCATCAAACACCGTCAGCCCCGCCGGGACCGATCGCTCGTGGCCGTCAACCGTAATCTGAATCGTGCCCTTGTCAAACGCCGTGATCTGAGTCATCGAGACCTCCTAAATCCAAATACCTATCATGCCATGTTACGATCGGTAAGCAGCTGAACTTAGGCTAGAAAGTGGGTATCAGATGACTGGCACAAGAATTCGCGTGGGGATCTGTGGGTATGGGAACTTGGGGGCGGGGGCGGCTCGGGAGATTGAGAAGTTCCCTGATCTGGAGCTGGTGGCGGTCTTTAGTCGGCGTCCAGTCGAGATTGCTCAGGACGTTCCGGTCGTACGTTTGGAGGAGGCGGGGGCTTGGAAGGACCGGATTGATGTGATGGTCTTGTGTGGTGGGTCGGCGACTGATCTGCCCGAGCAGGGGCCGCAGTTCGCGCGTGATTTTTGCACGGTAGACAGCTTTGACAACCACGCGGAGATCCCGAGCTATCTGGCAGCCGTCGATGAGGCGGCTCGGGCTGGGGGGCGGACGTCGATCATCTCGGCGGGTTGGGATCCCGGTTTGTTTTCGCTGATGCGGGTGATGATGGGGGCTGTGTTGCCGGAGGGGATGACCCAAACCTTCTGGGGTAAGGGGGTTAGCCAGGGGCACTCATCAGCTATTCGGGCCCTCGATGGGGTGGTTGATGCCGTGCAATACACGGTTCCTGATCATCGAGTGATGAACCAAGCGCGCAGTGGTGAGCCCCTGGAGTTCACAGCGGGCGAGCGTCATACACGGCTGTGCTTTGTGGTTGCCGCTGAGGGCGCGGACACTGGTCGCATCGAGCGGGAGATCAAGGAGATGCCGAACTATTTCGCTGGCTACAACACCGAAGTTCACTTCATCTCAGCCGAGGATTTGCTGACGAACCACAGTCGCCTCCCCCACGGTGGCTCCGTCATCCACAGTGGTAAGACCGGCGAAGAGAATGTCCACCTGATGGAGTTGCTCCTAAAGCTCGATTCCAACCCCGAGTTCACCGCCTCGATTTTGCTGGCTTATGCCCGTGCTGTCTATCGGCTGCATGCCCAAGGGGAGGTCGGCGCCCGTACCGTCTTCGATATCCCCCCTGTCTTCCTGGCTGCCTCAAGTCGCGATACCCTCATTACCGATCTGCTGTAGTTTGGATCGGTGCTCCCTAGGAAGTGGGCGGTGAGGATGGCAGCAACATGGGTATCCGTTGTCTTGGCCGAGGATGGAGAATGGGGTCTGTTCGCTTTGCTTCTCTGGCCCCCCGGATGAATCGATCATCGGCCTCGCTCGGCGCGGCACCTTAGCGGTATTAGTGGCCGTCGGTAGCGTTAGACACTGAGGATCAGATTCATGTCACGCCGCGGGAGCAGGAGACGAACCCATGTCAGCTAGCACCAAGGACACGAAGAAACGTGCACGCGCTGACATTGTCCGCTCTTCGGCTGCTGAGTACCTCACCTTCGTAGCGGCCACGGGCGATGAACCGGACGCGGTGGAGTTGCGGTATGAGAACGAGAATATTTGGTTGACCCAGAAGATGATGGCGACGCTGTATGGGGTCTCGGTGTCAGCGATCAACCAACACCTCAAGCGTCTTTATGAGGACGAAGAGCTTGCCGAAGAGGCAGTTATTAAGCAGTACTTAATAACTGCCTCCGACGGAAAGCACTACCAAGCGAAGCACTACAGCCTGCAGGCGATCATTGCTGTTGGTTTTAAGATCGAGAATGAACGCGCTGTACAGTTCCGCAAGTGGGCGGGTCAGGTCGTCAAGGACTACGCCATCCAGGGTTGGGTGATGGACGTCGATCGGCTTAAGAAGGGTCACTTGTTCACCGACGATTACTTCGACCGGCAGCTTGCGTTGATTCGCGAGATCCGTCTCTCAGAGCGTAGGTTCTATCAAAAAGTCACTGATATCTATTCCAGTGCCTTCGATTATGACCCGTCAGCCAAGACAACACGTGAGTTCTTCGCCTTGGTGCAGAACAAGTTGCACTGGGCCGTACACCGTCATACCGCCGCCGAACTCATCATTGAGCGTGCCAACGCTGAGCATGAGCATATGGGGCTGTTCTCATGGGAGGCTGCTCCCGACGGTAAGATCGTGAAGTCGGACGTATCAATCGCGAAGAACTACTTGAGCGAGCAGGAGCTGGACTACCTGGAGCGCATCGTCTCGGTCTACCTCGACTTCGCCGAACTGCAAGCCCAGCGTAAGATGCCTATGTCGATGGCCGATTGGGCAACCCGGCTCGATGGCTTCCTTGAGTTCAATGGCAACGAGATCCTCACTGGCCCCGGAAAGGTCTCCCAAGAAGAGGCCAAACTTCACGCCGAAACGGAGTTCGGGAAATACCGCATCGTCCAAGACCGCCTCTTCATCAGCGACTTCGACCGCTTCCTTGAACTGACTGATAGCCAGGGCGGACATGTCTAAACCACATCGTCGACCTCTGAAGAGACTCAATGCAGCCATCTTTCGAGAGTACCTCTGTTAGGTAATGGGGTCAGACACGAATACCCCACTGTTTAAATAGATTGTTATTACTTGTCGCCAAATACCACCAGAAACGAAATTCCGGAAGTTGGATATCCGGGGTTTGGGAGCTGACTGTACGTAGAATCATCTGTGACGATATCTAAGGAGTCGATATGTCTGATCTTTACCGCGTAATCCTGCCTGAGGACCAAATCCCCACCCATTGGTACAACATCACCCCCGATCTGCCGACCCCACCGGCGCCGCCGCTGCATCCGGGCACCGGTGAGCCGCTGGTTCCGGAGGATCTGACGGCGCTATTCCCGATGGGGCTGATTGAGCAGGAGGCGTCGCGGGAACGCTGGATCGAGATCCCCGAGACGGTGCGGGAGATTTATCGGCTGTGGCGGCCGTCGCCGTTGAGCCGGGCTCGCCGGCTAGAGCAGGCCCTCGGCACGAGTGCGCGGATTTATTACAAGTACGAGGGGGCTTCGCCGGTTGGGTCGCATAAGGCTAACTCCTCGGTGCCCCAGGCGTATTTCAACAAGATTGCTGGGCGGACCCGGCTGACCACCGAGACCGGGGCTGGCCAATGGGGGGCGGCTTTGGCTTTTGCTGCCGAGGTCTTTGGTCTCAGTTGCGATATCTGGCAGGTTCGGTCCTCCTTCGAGTCGAAGCCCTACCGCTCTGCCCAGATGGCGGTTTTCGGGGGTAAGGCCGTGGCCTCACCGTCCGAGACGACTGCGGTTGGGCGGGCGCTGCGCGAGCAGTTCCCTGACACTTCGGGCTCGTTGGGGATGGCGATCTCCGAGGCGGTTGAGGCAGCGGCGGGCGATCCGAACGCTTCGTATTCGCTTGGCTCGGTGTTAAACCACGTTCTGATCCATCAGTCGATCATTGGCCAGGAAACCCTCAAGCAGTTGGAGCTCTTCGAAGAACCTCAGATTGACTACGTGTTTTGCTGTGCTGGTGGCGGGTCAAATCTGGCTGGTCTGTCCTTCCCGATCATCAGGGAGAACCTGGAGGGTCGCCAGAAGGCCAAGATCGTCGCTTGCGAACCGAAAGCTGCGCCGTCGCTGACCGAAGGCGAGTTCCGCTATGACTTTGGTGACACGGCGGGAATGACCCCGAAGTTGAAGATGTACACCCTTGGCTGCGAGTTCGTGCCGGATGCCGTTCACGCTGGTGGGCTGCGCTATCACGGCATGGCACCGCTGGTCTCCCATTGCTACCACGAGGGCTTGATCTCGGCGATCTCGATCGGTCAGCGCGAAGCCTTCGAAGCCGGTGTCCTATTCTCCCGCGCCGAAGGTATCATCCCCGCCTCCGAGTCGAATCACGCCATCGCTGGGGCGCTCCGCCAGATCCGCGAAATCCCCCCCGGCGAAAGCCCAGTCATCGTCATCGGCATCTCCGGCTCCGGTCAACTAGACCTCCCCGCCTACGTCGAGTACTTGTCAGGCACAATGCCCAACACCTAAGGGCTAAACAAACCACGAACAAATGGGACAGACTGCCTGTTCCTTTGTTCACCTGTTGTCCTATACCAAAGTAGCTCCGGACCCGAGTTTCACACGAGAATCGTGCATCTATCATGGATTTTTCACATGTGAATCGTGCATATTCGGCCGTCCTTTCATGCTAGAATCGTGCATCACACGTGTTTTGAGTTAGTTTGCATCGGGAGAAGATGGTTATGCTTAAGCGGAAGGCCTATTACGAGCTCTTGGCTTGGAAGAGACAATCACAAGGCAAGACAGCACTTCTCGTGGAAGGCGCACGTCGCGTTGGAAAAAGCACTCTGGTCGAAGAGTTTGGTCGAAACGAATACAAGACTTGCTTGGTCATCGACTTTTTCAAAGCTTCAAGCGAGGTGAAGGCGCTCTTCACGGATTTCTCTGACGACCTAGACGCACTGTTCTCTTATCTTTCCAGTGTCTATGGTGTTAGGCTTCATGAGCGTGAGTCACTGATCGTGCTCGATGAGATCCAGTTCTTCCCCTACGCCCGTGGCTTGGTGAAGTACTTCGTTGAGGACGGACGTTATGATTTCATCCAAACCGGCTCCCTCATTTCCATCAAGCAAAACACTCAAGAAATCCTCATACCTTCAGAAGAGATCTCTTTCGAGTTGAACCCTTTCGATTTCGAAGAGTTCTTGTGGGCGCTTAGGGAAGAGCAGCTAGCAGAAGTGCTCCGCCAAGCTATGCGGGACAATCAACCTCTCCCCGATGCTCTACATAAGAAGGCAACGCGATTGCTCCGAGAGTATATGTTGGTCGGCGGAATGCCTGCACCGGTCGCTGCCTACACTGAAAGACGAGACTTTAGTGCCGCAGAGGAGATCAAATCACAGATCCTAGCTCTATACCGCAACGACATCGCTCGCTTTGCTAAAGGGTACGAATACAAGGTGACTTCGGTGCTTGACCAGATTCCGGGGCAACTATCCAAGCATGAGAAGAGGTTCACTTTGAGCGCGCTCAGGGGCGATCCGCGCATGAGAACCTATGAGGAAGCCTTCTTTTGGCTAGCGGACGCCCGAATCGCTAACCTGTGTTTCAACACCACCGATCCTCATGTTGGTCTCAAAATGAGCGAAGACCATACCACTCTGAAGTGCTACATGGCTGATACGGGCTTGCTGGTCACTCAGGCTTTTAACGAAGGACACTTCACCAAAGACGAGGTCTACCAGAGCATTCTTCTGGGTAAGCTACAGCTAAACGAAGGCATGCTCGTTGAAAACCTGGTCGCCCAGATGCTAAAGGCGAGCGGAAGGAAACTATGGTTCTTTTCCCGCTACGGCGAGCGCAGTGAGGATCGACTCGAAATCGACTTTCTAATCAGCGCAGGCCTGCCAACCAGGGTCACCCCAATCGAAGTGAAATCCACAAAGCGCTACACAACCACTTCCCTCGAAAAGTTTCGTGGGAAATTTGGCAGCCGGGTTGGTAAAGAATACTTATTACACGTTGGACAGCTAAAGGTGGAAGGTAAGCGAACTTACTTGCCACTGTATATGGGCTGGTTACTATGACCACTGCCAACCCCTAGTGCAGGACACTAGGCCATTGCTCGGTGGGTTGCGTACGATACGCCCCGCTTGGAGCGTACCCAACTCACCGACAAATGGCATGGTTGGGAATCGAGCGGCCCAACTAGGGGTGGGACAGTGGTGCTTGTCCCCGCTGGCTGCGGCGGCTGGCGGTCGATTCAGCGCGGCGTTTGGTTGCCCCGAAGGGGAGGGTGGCTGAGGGGGTGGGAGGCTTGCCTTTCATCACGACGACGCGGGTTTCGGCCAAGGCGGAGTAGATGGCGCGGACGGCTTTTTGGTATTGGCTGGTGTCGATGGCCAGGACGTGGAGGTCGCCGGTGAAGGCGATGGCATGGGTGGGGATATCGGCGGTGACTAGGGCATCGGCCAGGCGGGCGGTCACCCAACCCCGAGGGGCGGAGCCGGATTCGACGATCCCCATCAAGGTGAGGTCAGCCCGTACATCCAGGGTGTCGGGAGCGAACAACTCCCGGATCGAAGCGAGGATCGAGTCGAGGGCCGGGGCGAGGGTGGCGCTCGGAACGACGATCGTCCAGGTGTCAACGCCGGTCAGCGCCAGGTCAACCGCCACCCGAGCGTCGGCGAATAGGCGCAGCAGGACGGTGGCGATGCCGAAGGTGCCCGCCCATTGGGCCTTGTGAATGGTGACAGCAGTGTAGCCCGGCTTCCCGGCAACCCCGAGAATCGCGGGACCGTCCTTCTCCACCGGCGGCGTGGCCTCAATCCAGGTTCCCGAATGGGTTGGCTCGTTGGTGTTGCGAATATTGATCGGGATCCCGCGCTCGCGCACCGGGGTGATGGCGTCCTCGTGGAGGACGGTGGCACCGAGATAGGTCAGTTCGCGCAAGGCGACATAGGTGACACGCTCAATCGAGGGGGGTGACTTGACGATCCGGGGATCAGCGACCAGAATCCCGGAGACATCGGTCCAGTTCTCGTAGACCTCAGCGCGGGCGGCGCGAGCAACGAGGGCGCCGGTCACATCGGAGCCCCCGCGCGAGAAGGTCTTGACCACCCCATCCTCGGTCGCACCATAGAACCCCGGAATCACCGCCCGGTCATATTTCGCTAGGGCTTCGACGAGCCGCGCTTCGGTCTGGTCAGCGTCAAGCGGGCCCGCGGCAGTAAAGCGTACGACATTAGCAGAATCAACGAACTTCCAGCCCAGATGGGCGGCCAGCAACATCGAGTTGAGGTACTCCCCGCGCGAAGCATAGTATTCCGGCCCGACCCCCGAGGTCAGGTGGTCTTCGATATGAGCCAAGTGGGCGTCGAGCCCAATCTCAACCCCCAGCTCGGCTTCAATATCGGCGAAGCGCTGCTTGATAGCGGCCAGAATCGGCTGGTAGGAGCCATTCCGGTTCTCCCACAGCTGATAGAGGAGGTCAGTAACCTTGATATCGTCGGCCGAACGCTTGCCGGGCGCCGAAGCGACAACATAACGCCGATCAGGGTCGGCGGTGATAATCGCCACGGCCTTGGCAATCTGCTCGCCACTCGCCAGGCTCGAACCACCAAACTTCGCAACCTTAATCCCCATCACGCCTCTCATCTATCATCAGTCAACGAGCATACCGGAAAAGTATCCTAAACCGCCCTTGCCGAAGCTGGGTCAGCCCCATGACAGTGTACGTGACGCAGCCAAGCAATGCACGAACGAGATATCCCTTGTCAAGGGGCTTTCCCTGCTAACGGTACGCTAGGCGCGCGCTGGGACTCCGTAATCGGCGAGGGCCCTAGCCACTAGGGCCTTGGTCGCCTCACTTGGCCCTATGAGCGGTAGACGCGGGTCGCCAACCCCCCAGCCGAGGATGTTCAGAGCCTCTTTGACCGGGATCGGGTTGACTTCGGCGAAGAGGGCCTTGATCAGCGGTAGGACGCGGAGTTGAATCTCGCGGGCCCCATCGTAATCACCGGCTAGCCAGCGCGTACACAACTCATGGGTATCGTGCGGAATGACGTTGCCCATCACCGAGATGACGCCAAGCCCGCCCCACGCCATGAGCGGCACGATCTGGCCGTCCTCGCCGGAGTAGAAGTGGAAATCCGGTTCAGCGAGGGTACGGGTGGTCCCCAGCTGCTCGATATTGCACTCTTTGACGGCGACGAAGTTTTCGATCCGACTGAGCTCTGCGAGCGTTTCCGGGGCGATATTCAGCCCGGTCCGACTCGGCACGTTGTAGATGATGATCGGCAGGGTCGTAACATTGGCGATTGCGGTGTAGTGGGCGACTAGCCCCTTCTGCGAGGTTTTGTTGTAATACGGCGTGACCGACAAAATGGCGTCCGCCCCAACCTCCTGGGAGCGCCGGGTCTGATCGATCGCCTCAGCGGTCGAGTTCGACCCCGCCCCAGCAATCACTGGCACGCGGCCATTGGCATACTCGACAGCCTTGGCGATGACCTCGATATGCTCATCGGTCGGTAAAGTCGGCGACTCACCAGTCGTACCAAGGATGACCAAAGCATCGATACCCTCAGCGATCTGATAGTCAATCAATTCGCCAAGCTTCTCATTATTCACCTCCCCAGTGGGTGTGAAAGGCGTAACTAGCGCGGTAGCGGCACCGCGGAATATGGGTTCTCTCACCGTGATCCTCCTTTCTTGGGTCAACGTTTACGAGTCAAGCCATCATGCTAGCACGACGCAGGGCGCGGGCTTAGCACACCACCTTCTTGTGGAACCTGCGATAATGGGGGCTGAACAATAGGTTTCGCCCCCCAGATAGGAGTTCATGGTGGCTCATTACGATCTCGCGCTTATTGGCCTTGGGAACGTTAATCGGACGTTGGCTGAGGTTATCCACACTGATGGAACGCGGTTGGCGACCGAGATGGGCTTCACTTTGCGGGTGACGGCGATCTGTGATCTGCGGTGGGGCCAGGTTGTTGATCCGGCGGGGGTTGATCTGGGGGCGGTGCTTAGTTTGGCGCC
>JAIRKB010000275.1 GCA_031260385.1 Propionibacteriaceae bacterium
AAACTAAGCAAACCCTCAAACAAGCTGACCTGCAGCGCAAGACCCACCATGGTGACCACCAAAGCACTCACCCGAAAACCCAAGACCAATCGACGATTCCGATTCATGACAACCTCGCCTAAACCAGGCTAACTAATAAAAGGCAATCTCCTTCGATTGGCCCAATGATTAGGTTGATCGCAGCGATCAAGCTTATCTCCAGCCATTACCGCGCCGATTCGCTGAGGTCTTCCCCTATTGGCTAAAGATGTCGAATTCCCGGGTGTTTTTAGGGTGAACTTCAGCCATACTCGTCGTACGATTTGAAATAGGCACCGTTCTGGCTTGAGTTAACGTGCTGCTTGGGATCCTTGACCAGTCCGACGATCTCGGTGTCCACGGAAACCGGTTCCAAGACCCAGCCCGATGCCCACAAAGCACGCCGGGATGACAATCCATGAGACGCTACCGGTAGGGACGAGAAGGAGGGCGACGATTATCGCCGCCACCACAATGATCATTGGCGCGAGCAGCACTAACAGACGCTTCTTCCAGACAAGACCGTAAACCTTCCAGGCGATCCCAAAAAACGCGGCGCCCAGAATAAGGCCAACCCCAAAAACACCTAGCAACTCAATGGAGAACCCGTTCACTGGCAACTTCCTCCCTCCACAGTTTGGAAAACACGCAACAGAGTTCCTGCAAAACGCGCAACGGATTGCGTGAAAAACGCGCAGCGTATTGATTGTAATGCACGCAACGTACTGATAGTAATGCTCGCAACGCCGCCTGACGATGCCGATCTACTTCACGCCCATCATCTGGCGCAGGTTCGAGTCGTCGATGTAGTAGCGCTTGGGTTTGGCTAGGTCGACGTAGACCGGGAAGGTGGTGGCTCCGGCGACTGTGAGGGCCCAGATCGGGTTCTCTGTGAACCCATCGGTGACGAAGTTGATCGGGCGCTCGGTGCCGGGGAGGTAGCCTCGGCAGAGGATACGCCAAAGCTTTTGCTGCCCAATGGTGACCTTTTGCTCAGGGGGCGCTCCAAGGATCTCTGCGTTAATGAGATAACCGCGATCCAAAGTTCGCTGAGTACGCTGTCCCCGGACAAGGGTAGAAAGCCCAGGCGGGATCCCAACTGCGACACAAATCAGGCCGAAGAACACGAATACCCCCAGGAAAAGTGAATCCACGCGCGACAGACCGAATCCCAGCGCGATAATAAAGGCGCCCATACTGAACATGAGCACCGCAAGGCGTAGATTAATCTGATCGCGGAGCGATCGGCGGGCGTACCCCCTGGGCGTACGCTGCCCGGGAACCGGCACCACCGCTGCCTGGTTATAGTTTGCGTACGAAGCTTGCCCTGGCGCCGAACCCGCCTGGAAAGCCCCACCCATTGCCCGTTTGCTGTAGACCGGCTTCTGTTCCATCATCGCCCCCATCTCGTTAACTGCCCTCAACGTGATCCTATCGGGATCAGCGAAGTTCAGCCAGAGCGACGACTTCACAGACTCTTAACTCAGCCGGTGATCGCCAGTTTTGTGCCTTGGGAGATCTCTTCGAACCTAGCGCCGCGGGAGGCTTTGAAGAGGACGGTGTCACCGGAAACTAGAAGGTCGGCTAGGAAGGCGACGGCGGCTTGGTTGGAGTCTAGGTGGTGGGTGGTCGTGCCAGCTAGCTCGGCGGCTTGGGCGATCAACTGGGCGTGGTCGCCGACGGTGACGACGATGTCGGCGCCTACTTTGGCGGCATAGTCACCGACCCCGCGATGGGCCGACTCGGTTAGGTCACCCAACTCGTACATATCACCCAAGACCGCGATAGTACGCCCACCCCCCGCCGACAAGGCAAGAACATCCAACGCCGCCTCCATCGACGACGGGCTAGCGTTATAACAATCCTCGATCACTCGCACCCCACCAACCAGGGCAATATTCTGCCGCATCGCCCCCGACTCGAAGCTCATCACCCCGCGTTGAAGACAATCAACCGGCACCCCACATTCCACGCCAACCGCAATCGCCGCTAGAGCATTGTAAATATGATGGGCCCCAGGCGCCGGGATCACGAACCGATGATCGGCCCCCTCCAGCCGAACATAGAAACTACTTTCCGTCGCCCCAAGCTGAACGTCTCGAGCCTTAAAATCACACTGCGCATTATCGAGCCCATACAATACGGTCCGAAACCCCAGTTGCCCCCGCAGCGGGCGAAGATAGCGATCATCCCCATTGACCACCACCACAGCATCCGGTCCCAACCCCTCCAGAATCTCCATCTTGGCCTGGAAGATGCCATCCTGGGAACCGATATTGCCGATGTGGGCCGTCCCAATCCCGGTGATCACCGCGATGGTCGGGCGCACAATCCCGGTCAGATAGCGCATTTCACCGAAATGATCCATCCCCATCTCGACCACCGCATAGCGATGTTGATCATCCAAGCGCAGGATCGTCAGCGGCACCCCTAGATCATTGTTCAGGTTCCCTTGCGTCCGCCCCACCGCGCCAATCGTCGACAGCGCCGCGCCAATCATGCCGCAGGTGCTCGTTTTTCCGACACTTCCTGTCACCCCGATGACCGGTAGTTTGAAGAACGTACGATAATAACGCGCGAGATCTCCCAAGGCCCGGGTCGCGTTTTCGACCAAGACGTACGGCCCGTCGACCGCCCGCTCGACCAAAGCCGCCACCCCACCAGCCGCCAAAAACCCCGCCACATAATCATGCCCATCAACCTGCGTGCCCTGCAATGCCACAAACAAACCAGCACCAGCCACCACCCGCGAATCGATCGTCACCGTGTCCACCAGCACCTGGTCATCACCAGGACTGACCACCCCGCCAACCGCCGCCGCGATCTGGCTCAAACTCATCTTCTCCAAGACAACCCTCTACTTCGCTATGGCCAAGGCCACGATCATCTCACATAGCTCGTTGTAGCCGATCCCCGCCACCGCCGCCTCCTGCGGCACTAGGCTGGCGGCGCTCATCCCGGGCAAGGAGTTCGTCTCCAACCAATAGAGATTCCCCTGGGCATCGACCCGGAAATCGGCCCGCGAATATGATCCCAACCCGAGCGTACGATGGGCCTTCAAGGCCTGGGCCCGTAGAGCCGTCTCCAGCTCCTGGGGAATATCGGCCGGGCAGATCTCCGAACTGGTGCCCTGATACTTGGAGGCATAATCAAAGAACTCCGCTGGCGGAATCACCTCGATCGCCGGCAAAACCCGATCCCCCAAGACCCCCACCGAGAACTCCCGCCCGGCAATATAGGGCTCCACCAGAACCTCAGTTTCATAGACCCGCGCTATCGCCAGCGCCTGGGCGAGCTCAGCGGCCGTCTTGACGATCGTCACCCCAACGCTAGAACCACCATTGCGCGGCTTAACAACAAAAGGCAGACCGATCCCCTCTAGCCCCGCCAGCAGTTCCTCGGCCGACAGTTCGGCGATATCAAAGACTTGGTACGGCGCCGTCGGCACCCCCGCTAGGGTGATGAGCTGTTTCGAGATCACCTTGTCCATCGCCAGCAGACTCGACGCAAACCCCGAGCCGGTATAGACCACCCCAAACATATCGAGCATCGCCTGAACCTGACCGTTCTCGCCGGGCGCCCCATGTAAACCGATAAAGACCACATCGGCCAACCGGCAAGCTTCTAAAACATTAGGCCCGATCACGGCCCCCCCAACCCCGTACTGCCGTTGAAGCGCCTCGAGGTCTGGCGCGACCGCCGGGATCGGACAACTGTAATCATCGCGGTGATACTTGGCCGACAAGGCCTCAAAGCTATCGATCTCGGGTAAGCCAATAAAGGAGTCAACAACCAGAACTTGGTGCCCATTCTCAGTCAGGGCATTGGCGATTCGCCCGCTCGACGACAAGGAGACATCCCGCTCCGAACTCAGCCCACCGGCCAAAACCACAATCTTCATGTTGACCTCCACTTCCACGGCCTACCGTGCCTGGGCGGCCCCGGCAGGATTCGAACCTGCGACGCAAGGTTTAGGAAACCTTCGCTCTATCCCCTGAGCTACGGGGCCCGCGCTGCTAGCGTACTCACGATACCCGAAGACAAGCCTCAAGGTGAAACGAGCAGGGTCATCGCTGCCCGACTAGCGACCCGCGACTCGAGGGTGACAACCTTCGTACATCCCTGAGCCTCACAGACCGCCGAAATGAGGGCATCAACAAAATCGGCTTTGTTGGCCCGAACCAAGCGCAGAGCCGCATGGACGATATCCCGATCCTGGATCGCAATCACCGGCGTGGCGAGCAATTGCTCGATAAAGGCCGCCACCAGTTGATTGTCCTTCTTGTAGGTGCTTGTCAGCACCCACCACAACTCGACTAGCGTGGCATGGGTAATAAACCCCGGATCGGCCATCGTCAGACCATCGATCACACTGTCGGCGCGATGGGCCTGGGCCTTGTCATCGCGAATAACATAGCGCACCAGCACATTCGTATCGATCCCGATCATCGTTTCACCCCTGCTGCTCGGCCGATCCCGGCGTTCATCTCGTCTAGCGTAACCGCGGGCCCGCGCCACGAACCAAAGAAGCCCTTGAGATCCTCCACCGGCGCGGTCGCCCCCCGAAACTCGTAGTGACCCGAGGGCAGGGGAATGAACTGAACTAGGCCACCCACCTCCAGGTTCAGGGCACGACGAACGTCGGGAGGTACGGCAATATGACCCCTAGCCGTCAATGTTGCGGTCGGCATCCTTGTCCCCTATACAAAGACCTAATTGCATAAGTTTAGCCATATAAACCCCTAGATCAAGCGCGTCCGGGGTTTGGCCCTATCCTGGAGTCATGTCGAACCTGTCAGATCTACTCGGACTCGCTCTCACCGGCGAAGACCTGAGCCTCGGCGAGAGCGAAATAGACCTCTTGGCCCGCCTCGCCGAAGCCGGTTGGGACACCGCGCGAATCCAAGCCCACGCCCAATCGCGCTGGCTAAATGAGCAGGCTTGGCCCCATCCCCTACCTGAGGGCAGTCTGACGACCGTGGGAGCGGCCCAGTGGTACGCCGCCTTAACCTCCCTGCGCCAGGAACTGGCTCTTGATGTCGTACGCCTACCACCCAGCAAGCGCCAAACCCTCACCCCCGACGAACAACGTCTCCAAGCCGAACTCCCGCCCCATCACGGCCCAGTGGGTTAAGCTCTGCGGATCAGGGCTAAGCCCTGGTAACAAACAACTGGGTCGCCCAATCGGCATCTAGCCGACATTCCTCCGCTGCGCTCAAGGTGAGGCAGGTAGGATCGCACATCGCCTCTAGCTCCACTCCAGGCAGGAGCCCCGCCTGTTCGAGAGCCTCCAGACAAGCCAGGTCCCGCTGCAAGAATTCGCCGATGCAGACCAGCTTCACGCGCGTCGGACCGTCTTTTAGTACGGTCGCTAGCGGCTCACCGCGCTCCCGGAACCGCCCAATCGACTCATCAACCGGATCACTAAGCCGCGGGATCGGCGTTCCATAGACCGAAGTCGCCGGGTCTTTGAGCAAGCCCACCAGCTTCGCTTCAACGGTATCGCCGATCGAATGCTCCAGCTTGCAGGCCTCCTCATGGGCTTCAACCCAAGAGATCCCAATCACGTCGACCAGCAGCCGCTCCGCCAAGCGATGGCGGCGCATCACCTGGGTCGCCAACTTCGCCCCCCGCTCACTGAGCAAGATCCGGCGGTCTTCATGCACGGTCAACAGATTGTCCCGCTCCATTCGGGAAACCGTTTGGGACACCGTTGGCCCACTATGTTGCATCCGCTCGGCAATCCGGGCGCGCAAGGGGGTTAGTCCCTCTTCGGCCAACTCGTAGATCGTCCGCAGATACATTTCCGTGGTGTCAATCACCGCACTCATGGTCAAAGACTATCGGGCTTGACCGACATACGGTAACGTTGGATTATGTTAGATCAGTTACAGTTGTGGGCGATCAGCGCCGATCTGTTCCGCCAGTGTTTTGCGCCGCCAGCGGCGCTCGCGAACCAACTCTGGGCGATTACTGATTCTCATTTCCCACCCGAGATCCCCCAGCGCAGTCGTGGGTTACGGGGGGTCTTCCCCCCGCTGACCCGCCCCACCCAAGCCGACGCCGTCATCCGTCCCGGCATCCCCAATCGTCGGGATGCCGAAGCGATGATGACTAGCCGTTATATTGCCGCCGATCGCTTGAGGGCCTGTTGGCACCTAGCGCGCATCTGGCTCGACGCCCTAGCGGTCGCTCACACGACGATTCCGCTGTCGCGCGACCAGGCCGAGGAGATTGCTTTCGATCTCGTACGAGCCGAGGTGCCGACCCAATTGGGGGTGCGCCAACTCTGGCGGCGGAGCATCGAAATCCCTTTGCGCCCCACCGATGAGATGTCCTGTGGCTACATCCCGAATGCGACCGTCCGGCGTCTCGACGAGGCGTGGCGAGCGGCTCTGCCGGAGCTAAGGGAGCAAACCACACCGTTCGCAACCCGCTTGCTTGAGTTCACCGGGGCGTACGAAACCTACCCGCCGGCACCGCCACCAGACTTGATCGCCTGGTGGACGGCCGCCGACTAGAACTAGTAGCCCGTTAGTTACCGAGCCATTTCATGATCAGCCCTTCCATGAAGTAAATCAGGAAGAGGGCCGAAATCACCCATAGGAGCCAACTGACTTGGCGCGCCTTGCCCCGGACCGTCTTGATCAAGACGTAGACCAGGAAGCCGAGACCCATACCGACGGTGATCGAGTAGCTGAAGGCCATCATGGTGACCAAGAAGAAGGCGGGGATCGCCACCTCTAGGTCATCCCAATCGACCTCCCGGATCTGCTGCAACATCAGGAACCCCACCATCACTAGGACGGGGGCTACCGCCTCGGAGGGGACCAGGTTGACGAGGGGGGTGATGAAGACTGCCGCTAGGAAAGCCAAACCGGTGACAATATTGGCGAAGCCGGTCCGCGCCCCATCAGCGACCCCGGAGGCCGACTCGATATAGGCGGTATTCGACGAGGTCGAGAATAGACCACCAGCCATGGCGCTCAGCGAGTCAACCAGGAGGATCGATTGGGTCCGGGGCGGATTGCCCTCATCGTCGAGCATGTTTCCGGCCCGCCCGACCGCAACGATCGTACCAATGGTGTCGAAGAAGTCTGCCAGCATGAGCGCCAGGATCGTTAGGATAACGATCGCCCAGGAGCGGAAGTCCGCCCCGAAGGCACCGATCATGTCGACGTGATCCCAGAACTTCAACAGTTCAAAGTTGGGCAACCAAGACTGGCTAGCGGAGAACTGGGGGACATTGAGTTGCCAACCGGTCGGGGACTCGAGCGCCCCGCCGAGCTTAGCGAACAGCTGGATGATGATCGCCAGGATCGTCCCACCGACAATAGCGATCAGCATCGCCCCTTTGACCTTTTTCACCCACATGATGATCAAGGCCACCATCACGATAACGAAGACCGCCAAAGGCCAACCGATAATCGAACCGTTAACCCCGAGCTCACCCATCGGGCCGCCGCTCTTGCGGATGAACCCGGCGTTGACTAGCCCAATCA
>JAIRKB010000297.1 GCA_031260385.1 Propionibacteriaceae bacterium
GACGTTGCCCACTATCGCCAATGCCGGTGTCACCGCAGTGTGGGCATGAGGTAGGCGCAGGTAGATCTGGTTCGGCATCGAGTTGCTGAGCGTATCCGCAGGCTGCACATAATGACCAAGGATGAATCGCCTCGGCATTTTGACCGAGGTCCACTGCGTCGACAGCGATTTGTAAGCCACGGGCATAAAACTGAGCACCCGGTGCAAACTCTCGTAATGCTAGAGTCGCGCCTCGGCTGAACGCTAGATGGTCAGTCTTGAACTCCGCAGTCTCGGGGTCGATCCAAGACAAGCCCACATCGAGGGTGGCAGTGTCGTCTAGAAGGGTGTAATTCGGCAGTATGCCGTACTCCTCCAAGACAGCGATCCAGTAATCGTCCCGCAGGTGGCTACGTCGACGATGAGCGAGAGTCAAGGCGGCCTGACCAGAGCGCAAGGCGCGTTTGTCCTCGTCAGTGGAGGCTGGGGAGTCCGCTTGCTTTTGCAGCTCAGGGAGCAGCTCTTCCACCTTCTGAATGCGGAAGGTTAGAACATCAACCAGCTTACGCCAGGCCTGGCTAGCGGCGATCAGCCGACGAGCGAAACGGCTGGTTCCAGGTCCGTCGGTTGGGTCAAGCCAGACTTTCAACCTGTCCAGGGATTCCTGAGTCACGCCACGGAAACCTTCAGCGAAATGATCGAACTCAAGACCCCGTCGTTCACCCAACTCAATCAGATCACCGAGGAAGGACCCGGGTGTTGATGCCCCGAGTGCACCGGCGGCTTTTCTTGGGTGTGGTCTGTCGTGCTGCCGCGCGAAGGTGTCGATCAGGGCAGCGGTATATTGCCGATACAGAATCTCCTCAGCAGCCAAATATGTTGCAGGTGGCCGGACATCACCGTCAATCACCGATAGCGGGTCACCCAACTTCGGCAAATACTCGCCACGCCCTGTCACATAGGTCATCGCTAGAGCGTTGCCTGTCAGACGACCGGCGCGCCCTACCCGCTGTGTGTACTGGGCGACCGTCTTGGGTAGCGAGGCCAGGAACACTGCCGACAAATCCCCGATGTCGATACCCATTTCGAGAGTCGGTGTGGCGACCAGCACGTTTGGGGCGCCTGGCTGCGTGGTAGCGGACTTAAAACCGTCTTCGTAGGCTAGTCGTGTTGCATCATCCAACAAGCCAGTGTGTTCTCGGGCGACGATCCGCCGCATTGAGAACGCCGAGTACATACGGCGATAGAAGCCCTCCCCCACCGGTTTGCGCAAAAGACGACCTTGACAGCGTGCTGCCAGGCATGGCGCATGCTCCAACTGATCCACGCTAGCCGCACTGCCCGGTGTCAAGGCTTTACAGGTGGAGCACTCCAACATATGTGCACCAGCCTTTAGACCATCATCGTTAATCGGGCTCAGTATGATGTTATTTTGCGGGATCCCGTAGACCCGAGCCCCGGATGTGCTCATCGTCTCAGTCAGCACCTGAGATCGCGCCAAGTGAGCAAGGAGATGTTGAGCCACTCGACCGGCATCGTGCGCGGTGATGTTCAAGGCCTTTGCCGTCCACACTGCATACCACGATTGCGCGTTGCCCACTGAATCTAACCCATCACCGGCTGACCTAGTCGAAGCCAACGAACCAACGCGCGGGAAAGCGGGAGCGGGGCGCCCTTTGGGAAAGGCCGGCATACCCTCATCGCGGCGGCGGCCACCCCAAATAAAGAATCGACGACCATCCTCCTGGCAATAGCGCTCCAACCAGGGGTGGTTTATGCCGCCCTGGGTTCTTATTCTGTCCAGAACCCCGCGCACCCAGCTGGCCAGCTGATCGTTTGTCACTTGAGCGGCGTGGGAATCGCCAAGCATGTTCTGCCATCCAGCGGAATCAATCGCATCACGCGCGATTTGGACGATCCGACCAGATGACCCAGCAGCCACCTCGACTGCGACCGACCCGGTTAACTCCAGGGTCCGGCCTAACCGAGAGTTCAATCCGAACTCAAGGGCGGCATCGAACCCCATCCGTCGCGTCACCCGACCGCGTACCAGCCCAGGGACAGCGCGTAAGTTCGCCTTCTGCCAGAACGGAAGAAAAGCCTCTCGTTCGACACAATCTGGTGGAAGTAGGCGGTAGCGATCCGACCGGTCGTCGCCCGCCTGCGCGACGATCTGCGCCACCAAAGTGTCGAGAGTTAGCTCTCCGCCTTCCAGGCCAGCTCGTAATAACGAGCGCAGCATCATCGCGTGGGCACGCGCCTGGACGAACCCCGCTCGATGCGCTGCATCCTGGACGGAGTCAGTGAACACCAACGCCCGCTTCTCCCGAGAATCCAAACTCGGAGAACCGAACAGCGTCGACAACGACACCGATAGTAACGTCGCAATTGCCGAACCTAGGAACCGGATCGCATCCGGCTGGCCACACGACGGGCAGGTCTCAGTCTCAGCCTCTTTGTCGGCGTTATCACCAACAACCGTCAGCACCGGTAACACCCACCCCGCGAGCGCATCTGGGTCATTTTCTTCAGGCGGGTCCACCACGAGTTGGCGGTCTTTGACGGAGAACCAGCGCAGCCCATCGATCGCCACCGAATCCACCCGTGACACCTCGGCTTCACTGGGTGCATGGACTAAATACCGAATCCGGCCACTTTTCGCCATCGAGTCCCGGCGAATCGTTGAATCATCCGAAGCCAGATCATTGCCGACCGGGGCTAGTTTTACCGCCCAGCCGGAGCGCCCGCAGCGACGACAGAAGATGGCTGGAAAGGCCGGTCGCGCCTGGACGGTAACGTCGTCAGCGGCCGCAGGCCCATCATCCGACCACCGAAAAACCGCCGCTGTGTCCGCGACTCGGTCGATCCGCGACAACTCCCGAAGCCAGTAGTGAACCTCCACGGACACCGCAGATCGACCAACCTCGGCACGAACGTGCCCCAAGGCGGCAATCACGGCATTTAAGAACGTCGCCCAATCATCATCACGACCAGTCGCCGCCAATGACGAGGTGAAGGTAGCGCCGAGCACCCTGCCAGGTAAAGCATCCAAAGGCTGGGCCTCGCCCGCCAAACCGACTAGTTTCGAAACAATTGGATGGGCCTTCATGGCGGATTCAACGACTACTTGGTCTGACCACTTCACTGGATGGGCCAGATCCTCCTCGTGGGCAGAAGCAAATAGGGTCGCCATGACGAGATCGGTCAACCGTGCCGCATCCGGGTTGTCCCCAAGTCGCCGGATGGCCTCGGCTACCTCGCTGGCACGGATTGCCGATGCGCTTCTGACCGACACCCCCATCGCGGATAGCCGTTCGGAGGCATCGCTCACCCACTCAGCAACACTCAACCGAGACTCGCTGATCACGGAGTCTGGCGGGAACTGCTCACCGAAAACCGTCGCAGCAAACTCCAACATTGCCTCCGGATCATCGCCACCCAAGGTGGCGGAGGTTGCCACGGGTGTCACCTTCCCCAACGGACGAGCAAGCTCCTCCCCGGACAATGATTCACTGGGAGCAAAGTGTCTCAGCGCCAATCCGAGACGGCGCAAGAGCATCGCCACGTCGGTGCCTTGCGCACCGTCATAGGTGTGGAACTCATCTAAGACCAGGTATTGCAAACTGGAAGCACTCTCGCGCCAGATCGATTGATCTGCCTCTCGCAGCAGCAATTGGTCAAGCATCTTGTAGTTCGTAAGCAAGATGTCGGGCGGTTTGTCACGCATTTCGTATCGGTCAGTTATCAGTCCCGCCGCACTCACCTTTGTACGCTTGACCTGGTCCTGTCCGGTGTACAACCCTGCCCTGACCGCGGCCAACTCCTTACGCGACGAGATCAAGTTTGCCAACCGGCCAGCTTGATCATTCGCTAGCGCATTCATCGGGTAGAGGATCAGCGCTTTCATTCCAGTCACTCCACGACGCTTCGCTCGCAGCACATGATCCAAGATCGGATATAAGAAAGCCTCCGTCTTACCAGACCCGGTGCCAGTCGTCACCAGCGTCGGTAAGGGCCGACGGGGTTGACCATCCACCTGTGAGGTAAGCCTGGCAAAGGCCGCCGCCTGATGACCATATGGAGTCAAACCCGAATCCCACTCCAGATCACCTGAAGCCTCGGAGTCGGCGGGGCGGAATGGCAGCCGCAACCGCACATACGGCCCTTTGAACATGCCGTGCTCAGGATGCGATAGGAAGTCATCTAGCGCCGAACGAGCGCCTGCATCGGTGAGGGCGAACGTCGTTGTCAGGTAATCCGTCAAGGAGTGACGGATCGCCTCGGCCTGGATAGTGGGCAACAGTTCACTCATGATGGATCGCCCATCAGTGCTAAGAAGTGAGCGTACGCCTGACGCATGTCCGCCTCGCGGTCCAGAGTGATGAACGGTAGTTCGTAGGTATAGGTGTTGCCCGAAGGGTTGGTCGCGGTGCGCTCTTCTACGGTGATCGCATCACCCTTGGCCCTCCAGAACTTCAGTACATCCTGTGGGACTAGGCGACCTTGAGTATCGTAGTGGTCACGGCGGGTGTCATAGCCATATAGAACAGGGAACTGGGTACGGTAGACCGTGCACAACTCTTCTG
>JAIRKB010000002.1 GCA_031260385.1 Propionibacteriaceae bacterium
AGCAGGCCCCGCAGTATCCTCCGGCTCAGCCTGATCCGCAGGCGCCGCAGTATCCGCCAGCACAACAATATCCACCGGTCGCCTAAGTCGACCAAGCGGTGGGTTCCCCACCGACATGGAGGTTGGGTCTAGGGTAGTGGTATGGAAACTGCCCTAGACCTCACTGGCAAACGCATCGCGGCGTTGATTGCCTTGGGGTTGGTAGCGGGGCTCTTTTCCGGGTTATTTGGGGTTGGCGGCGGTCTGATCGTCGTTCCTGCCTTGGGGGTTTTACTCAAGATTGACCACAAGTTAGCCGTTGGGACCTCTCTGATGGCGATCGTACCGGCGTGTACGGTTGGCATCATTTCATATGCCGTCACCGACTCGGTGAACTGGACAGCGGGGTTGATCGTCGCCGTCGGCGCCGTGGTCGGGGCCCAGGTTGGCGCCAAGCTCCTCGGGCTTATCTCGCGCCGGACCGCCCAGTGGGTATTCATTGGCTACATTGTCGTCGTCGTGGTGCAGTTGATGATCTTGGTCCCCGATCGCAGTGCCGATCTGACGATCACTTGGTGGTCTGCCCTCGGCCTCATTGGTCTCGGTCTAGTTGCTGGCTTGGCGGCCGGTCTGCTCGGCATCGGTGGCGGTGGCATCGTCGTCCCGGTGATGATGATCGCTTTCGGGGCCTCTGACTTGATCGCCAAAGGGACCTCCCTAGTGATGATGCTGCCCGGCGTACTTTCCGGGTTAGTCGGCAACCTGCGCGGACAACGCGTCCTAGTGAAACCCGGCTTGATCATCGGCTGCTCGGCAGTCGCCACCGGCCCGCTAGGCGCTTGGATCGCTCATATTCTGCCCCCGCGAATCGCCACCTGGGTTTTCGCGGTCTATCTCATCGTCATCTGCGCCACGATGGTCCGTCAAGCCCTGCGCACCAGTCAATCTGGCCGGGCAATTCCCGAGCGCTAACCAGCCTGGTTAGGCCCCCGGCTATGGCCAAGGCTATGGGCAAAGTCAATACTAGCCGGGCCAGTTGCCGTCGTCGTTGCCGCCGACGGATACACTGATCACCATCTCCTAAGCAAGGAGTGCATCATGAGTGTACAGTCGACGATTGAGTCTGCCATCGCGTCGTTATCTCCCTCCGAACGACGGGTCGCCGAATCTATCCGGTCGAATCCATCGATCGTCCTATCCCATACCATCACTGAACTGGCAGACGCCTCGGCGACCTCAATGGCGACCGTCGTCCGTTTTTGTCGCTCGATTGGTCTGCCCGGCTACTCCCACCTGCGGATGCGTCTGGCAACTGAGCTTGGTTTGGAGGCGGCGCAGTTTGGCCCGACCCTGACCTCGGGTAGCGATATTCGGGTCGAGGACTCCCTCGCCGAGGCCCTCGCCAAGATTGCTAGTCTGGAGAAGCTGGCGATCGACGAGACGATTGGAGCGGTTGACCTCGCTGGAATGGAGACCCTGGTTGGCGCCCTCGATCGGTCCTCGCGGGTGGTCTGTTTCGGGATGGGGGCTAGTCACGTCGTCGCCCAGGACCTGGCTTCGAAGCTCGCCCGCCTCGGTTTAAACGCCTTGTGTCCGGCAGATTCCCACGACGCCTGGGTCCATGCGGCGCTAGCGCCCGGTGATGCGGTGGCGATCGGTTTTTCCCACTCCGGCCAGACTGAGGAAACGATCCGGTTCTTGGATATTGCTAGCGAGCAAGGGGTGTTCACGGTGGCCATCACCAGTGTTGTTAAGTCCGACTTGGCTCGCGATGCCGACCTAGTCGTACGCACGGTCGCCCGCGACACCAGTCTGCGGTCTGGGGCGATGGTTAGTCGGATTGCTCAATTATGTGTTGTCGATGCCATTGCGGTGGCCTATGGGCGCTTACACTATGAAGATACGGTCGACGCCCTACATTTGGCGAGCCAGACCATTCACAAGTCAATCTAATTCAGTGATCCTGACGAATGTCAGGACGAAGATTACGATTTGGTAAATTCCTAGCTAAAGTTGGCTGGGTTTTGTAAAGTATTACCAAACCGGGAGGCGGCCGCGACGATCTTCTCCGTCCGGGGTCTCCCAGCAAAGGAGCAAATCAACTATGAAGAAGATCTTTGTCGCAGCAGCCCTCGCACTGACCCTAGTGCTGTCGGCTTGCGGCGGGCAGGGTGGTAAGTCGGACACGACTGAAGTTACCTTCCTGACCCACTGGGGACCAGACCAGGTCCAGATGCTCGAAGCCGCCGCTGCGGCTTATACCGCCATTAACCCGGATGTCACTGTCAAGATCCAGGCGGTGCCGTTCGGCAACCTGCTGTCCACCCTGCGTACTCAAGGAAGCTCGGCGGACGGGCCGACGATCGTTGGGATCTATGATGCTTGGCTACCGGAACTGGTCCGCGACGGCCTAGCAGCGAAAGCCCCCGCCGATGTCGCGGCGATGGTCAAGGCCAACTGGCCCGGTGGCCTGGTGGCTGCCGCCAGCCAGGGGGGCGATGTCTACGGCGTGCCGAATGAGATGGCTCTCTACGCGCTGAACTACAACCAGGCCTTATTCGATCAAGCCGGTATTGCCGAGCCCCCGAAGACCTGGGATGAGACGGTTGACGCCGCGCTGAAGATTTCCGCTTTGGGAGCGGATATTCAGGGCATCGGTTTCATCACCAACTGGACGGCAGGGGCGATCCACCCCTTCCTATCGCTCTTGGCTTCCAACGGCGGCACCTTCCTGAACGCTGACGGCCTAACCGCCGCCCTCGACTCGGCAGCCGCCCTCGAGACCGC
>JAIRKB010000125.1 GCA_031260385.1 Propionibacteriaceae bacterium
GATACCGGGTCGGACTATTACGCGCTGGAATACACCTATGGCTACACCCTTGGGTTCTTCAAGGTCAACGAGCAAGACGAGCCGATGGCCGAGGTCAGCTTCACCCTGAAGACCTGCGACTCGACCGAGGACACGGCGACCTGCACTGGCGATCCGCAGGATGCCGATAGCAATAGTGATGGTCTGGTGGAGTTCGCTGGGCTCGCCCCTGGTCGCTACCTGTTGACCGAAACCAAAACCCACCCCGGTTATCAACTACCGCAAGGTCAGTGGTTCGTGGATTTCGATCCGACCTCGGACACCCCGGTGGTGATCATGGCACGCGGCGATTCCTCGATGACGCTACCGCCGGCCTTCAAGCAGGGCAGTGGTGATTACGTCGGCGAGATGGTTCTACCGAACTACCGAGCAACCGTGCTACCGAACCTCGGTGGACATGGCCTAATGATCTGGATGATCGCTGGCGTCGCCCTTATCGGGTGCGCCGTTATCTACTTGGTGCCAACCCGCCCAGGTAATCGTCGTCGCCACTCCATTCCGTCTGGACGACGGTTTGAAAGGGCCTAATTATTCAGGATTCCACTTCGGCTAAGAGAAATGGAATAAGACACCACGAAACCGCGTTGTAGGTATCGAGATTTGCGTCACGACTACCCATCTACGCATGAAAGTTAATAAGGAAACAAGAAGGAAATGAGAATGAAGAAAACCCTCAGGGCGCTCCTCGTGGCTGGTCTGGTCGCGCTGATAACGCCTGCCCTCATAGTCTCCGCTTCGGCGGATGAGATCCCCGGCATGGGTGATCTAACAATTCACAAGTACATCGGTGGGAGTGAATTCGGGTCCAATAACGGCCTTGCTCAGGACACCTCCGGGTGGGACTCGATCCCGGCTAATGGCGTTGTCTTTGATATCTACAAGGTCGGCAAGCCAGTGGTTGCTGACCCCGCTTGGCCAGATGTGCCGGCTCGCGGAACCTACAAGCTAGAGGCCGGAAACCTTGCGGTTTACGATGGTACGACCCTTATTGGTGAGTATGCCCTAACCAACGCTACCCCCAACCAGGTCACGACCTCTGGCAACGGCTCAGCGAAAGCTTCCAGCTTGAGCAAGGGGATTTACTTCGTGCTCGAGAATGCGGCCGCCTCCACCAACATCACTAATGCCAATAACAACCAAGCCATGTTCATCAGCCAGGTTGTCGACCCCTTCCTGGTCTCTGTGCCGATGGCCGACCCCTACAACCCGGGCGCTTGGATGACCGACATTCACGTCTATCCGAAGAACGCCGCCCTGACGGTGGACAAGACTGTTACCACCAACCCGTCCGTCGTGGTTGGCGACAAGGTCACCTATAGCATCTCCGGTTCTGTGCCGGCGGATCTGGCGAGCGCGAATGACAAGACGAAATACATCATCTGGGATCAACTTGACGCCGCCCTTACCCTAGACGACTCCTCAATCGATGTCTATGGTCTGGCTAGCCCGAACGTCCCGCTGACCCGGGTCGACGACTACACCGTCACCTGGTATGACGAGAACGATTCGACGAAGCCCAGAACCCTTGAGGTTGCCTTGACCAAGGCCGGCATGGCCAAGGTGAAGGACGCCGATAAGGTTGTCTTAACCTTCGAGGCCGAAGTCAACGCCAAGATCCTGGAGCATGACAGTCTGACCATCGAGAACACTGGTAACCTTTCGTTCACCAACAACAATGGCGACTCCTACGACGCTAATACCGACGGCAAGCCGGGCGCTACGATCCACACTGCTGCGATCGATATCACCAAGGTGAACCATCAGAATCAGCCTCTGGCTGGTGCCGAGTTCCAGATTGCTAGTGACCTGGATAAGGCGAAGGCGGGCTGCTTCATCAAGCTCGATGCTGACATGAAGATGTTCGACTGTGAGGATGTCGCTGAGGCCGTCTACGACGCTGCCGCTCCTTGGATCGTGAAACCGACCGATACCGGCTCATTGATCGATTCCTTCATCGGTCTGCGTGACTACGTTGAGGATGCCATGGGCAATAAGACCTTCGACACCTACTACGTGGTCGAGACCGTCGCTCCGGCTAACTACAACAAGTTGCTTGAGCCGATCGAGGTCAGCTTCGCGGCCGCCTATGCGACGATCGAAGCTCCGGCGGAGTATGCCTTCCGCGCTCCGATCACCGTGCAGAACTCCCAGGGCTTCATCCTGCCGTTCACTGGTGGCGCTGGCACTATCGTCTGGACTGTCGCTGGCATCTGCCTGGTCGGCATGGCGCTTCTGATCCTCGTCCCGAGGCGCAAGAAGCAAGCTCAGCCTACTGAGGTTGCCTGATACTAACACCTAATCAAAGGGTCGTCGGAGCATCGCTCCGGCGACCCTTTGCCATCACCCGTCGGGAATAAACCCTCAAATCGCAGCGTTGTAGTTGCTGAGAGGACTCGGCGCCACGGAACTGATCGGAGCAATGATGAAAAGAGTGGTCATCGCTATCGTGATCTCACTGATTGGCTCAGGCGTCTTGTCATACCCGTTCATCGCCAACTACCTCGCAGAATTGCATGGTTCCCAAGCCATTGACTCCTACGATGCTGGGGTCAATGATCTGAGCAGCACCGATCTAGCCCGGGTTTGGGAGGAGGCCGAAGCTTACAACCGGAGTCTAGCCGGGACGCCCGTCGGGGACCCCTTCATTGACGGAACCGGTATGGCAATGCCCGACACCTATTGGCAGACCATGAGTATCGCCGGTGTCATGGGTTCAATCGACATCCCAAATATCAACGTCCACCTGCCGATCTATCACGGAACCGGCGAGGAAGCCCTCACCAAAGGCGTTGGGCACCTAGAAGGCTCCTCCCTACCGATCGGCGGACCCTCCCGCCACTCCATCCTGACTGGGCATACCGGTTTGAGTAGCGCTAAGCTGTTCACCGACCTAATCGAACTCCAATATGGCGATATTTTCTACATCAATGTCCTCGGCGAAACCCTGGCTTACAAGGTCGATCAGATCAAGGTGATCACGCCTGAGGAGGTCACCGATCTGGTTCGCATCGATGGTAAGGACTATGTCACGTTGTTAACCTGCACCCCGTACGGAGTTAACTCCCACCGTCTCGCCGTGCGCGGTGAGCGCATCCCGTACGACCCTGATGAACACTCCGAGGCAACACATACCCGCTCATCCACCGACCAAAAGGTCCTCTTTGCGGCGCTAATCACCACTGGGGTGATGCTGCTGTTAATCATCATCGTGGTCTTCTTCAAGCGCCGCCGCCGGAAAGACGAGGAGCCCACCACCCCGCAGACTGCCCCCGCCATCAAGACGCCCGCCAATCGGTCAAAGAGTCTCCCGAGACGAGGTATCTAGTGAAGCGCCGCCCGGCACCCTCGGTGAGCCAACCGCCGAAGAAGCGGTTCCCGATCCGCATCCTGATTGCCCTGATCGTGGCGATCGTCGGCCTCGGCGTCTGGCAATACCCGAATGTAGTCAACTTTGTCTACGACCGGAATGTCGCCGCAGAGGAACGCCAGTTCCTGGATAAGAAGAGGGATGCGATTCAAGGCGAGGCGCTCTACGAGTTCCTACTGGCCGAAAACGAACGCCTCTTCCAATCGGGCCAAGCTGACCTCGTTGATGCCTTCTCCTACCAGCAACCCGGGGTCGATCTGTCGCAGTATGGCATCACCGACAACCGCATTGGTTATCTCAACATTCCAAGTATTCACCGCAAACTCCCGATCATTCTGGGGGCCAATGCCACCAACCTAGGCTTGGGTTCGGTCCATCTGACCCAGACCAGTTATCCAATCGGTGGGGAGAATACCAACTCCGTCCTCGCCGCCCACCGTGGCAACAACATCACCGGTTTCCGCGATATTGACAAGATTGAGATCGGTGCCGAGCTCACCATCGACAACTTCCATGAGCAACTCACCTACCGCGCGGTCGAAACCAGGATCATTGACCCCAGCGAAACCGATGTCCTTCAAATCCGGCCTGGTCGTGACCTAGTCACCTTGATCTCCTGCCATCCGCTCGGGGTTAACACCCAGCGTTACGTCGTAACCTTCGAGCGAGTCAACCAGTAGGCTGTCACGCCTAATTGCGCGGATTCGCAACGCGATGTGGCGTCTCTGGCTGCGTTGTCGATCAGTCAACGGGCGTCCAGCCCGCCTCCTTCCTCCGCCTTGCCATAGACACCACCTCACGCTGCTCATTCCCCGCGCATTAGGTGTGACAGCCTACTAACGAATTCAATCCTCGGTTGGCAAAACGAGCCAGGTTTGGGTCAGTTGGCGCAGGTCGGCGCGCGAACTGACGCCAGTCTTGCGATAGACAAAGTGCAGGTGGGTTTCGACCGTACGAGTGGAGATCCCGGTCTTCGAGGCAATCTCCTGAGCCGACAAACCGAGGACGGCATAGTGAGCTACCTCCGCCTCCCGAATTGTCAGGTCCACCGCCTCAGTGAGGCGTCGAAAGAGTCCACTAGCCGGATCGGACATCGCCGTCGATTCCTGCCAGGCGGCTTGGGCTTTCTCCACCCAACCCTCAAGATCACCTTTTTCGCGCAGTAGTAAGGCCCACGAGATGATGGCCCGGGTCGTCACCAGGGCCCCACAGGACTTCCGCAACTCGGAAACGGTCGCCTCATACAAGGTGGAGTCCCGGGCGACCAGAGTCGCCACATAGCGCGCCATCGCTGGCAGGACCGGCCCTTGGAACTTGGCGCAAAGCTCCAGCAAACGCTTTGCAGTCGGCGAGGTTGGATCGGTCTCCGCAGCGGTGATGGCGTGGAAGACCGCGGAGACCAGGAAACCCCGGTCGAGCAGATCGTCAACCTCTTCCCAAGCCATATCCGGGGCATTCTCGGTGCCCGGCAGCAGACTGAGGTTCGCGCGCATCCCCGGCATCGGTCCGGTCCCTACCGCTAGGGCCTTGGCCTGTTGTACGAGATTATTGGAATAGCTTGTCAGGCCCTCCCAGCTCGAAACATAGGAACCGAGCATATACAAGCCAACGCGGTAGTGATTTTGGTAAACGGAGGCATCGCCGAGCCGGTAGATGATTTCCACGATCGACTTAAGCTCATCGAAGCGACCCAGCAGGCACATCCCTAGGCCGGCGACATAGGCCCAAGCGGACAAGGTTCGGATATCACCGGCGACCACCGCCTCCCAGAGACGGCGCACCGCCACCTCAACCCCCATGGCAATATCCTGCTCAAGCATCAGGACGTGAATGTCAAGGACCTGTTTGAGAATCGCGGCGCGGCGGCGTTCGGGGTTGACCGTCGCCAAGGTAGCGGCGGCATCGAAGACCAAACCCTGGGCCACTTGGGCTTCGGCTCGGGCGACCACCAACATCTCGGCGTCGAGGGGGGCCAGGTTCTTGGGCAGCTTGAGGAGTTCCGGGCTAGGCAGACGGTCTAGAATCATGATCAAGTGGGCTTGATGGCCGCGCATGATCGAATCGAACTGGGGATACTGCTTAGCGAAGTTGGTCAAGTAATCCAAGGCCCCCGCCAGATCGCGGCGAGCAACGGCGTGATATTCGCCCTCCAGGGCCGCCATATTGAGGATTTCCTCGGGAACTTCTGAGGGTTCGGTCTTGTCAAAGATGACTGGAATCCGCTCGTCGTGGGCTCTGGCCCCTAAGAGGGCAGTCAGCAAAGGGATCGCGTTCTCGGCACTGCGATTGGCATTCCAGACCGCCCAGAACCCTGCCACCTCGCTTTGGCAATAGGAGTTCATTCGGTCGGTGATCGCGGAGGCTTCCATTCCTAGTACGCTAGCGGGCCAGTGTCCTAGGTCGATCGTGGAGGCGACGGAGTAGGGCTCCGCCTGGACGGACCAGCCGCCATCGCGGCGTAGCATCTCGGCTAGCGCACTTGGATAGACGTGCACCCCAACGGCGGGCGAGAGGTGGTGGAGGTTTACCAACCCCCTTTGAGCGAGCTTGTAGAGTCGCGCCGGCTCGACCAACTCGCCGGCGGTATCCCGGCTCAGGCCTTCGCTTCTGGTTAAGCGGGTCAGGGCCGCTAGGTCTTCGTGGTCAAGCCCGTGGAGCAAGGGCAGTAAGGCGAACCGCAAGCCAGGGTTCCAGAGGTTAGTAGTGCCAACCCAGGCCCCATCGCGACGAATCAGCCGCCCATCGCGCCGTCCGAGACGGACGATCGCTTCAATCAAACGTGGTAGGCCCCCAGAC
>JAIRKB010000177.1 GCA_031260385.1 Propionibacteriaceae bacterium
GAAGCCAGACAGGGCAGCGGTGGTCCAGGGCAAGCAGCCATTCTCGGCATTGGCGCGTACGATCCGCGAGAAAACCCAGGTTCGGATGATGTCGTGAGCCTCGGGGGCCATATCCATCGGGAAGGTCAGGTTCCACAGATCATCATCGCGCAACCAACCGCAGACAATGTGAGGGGTGAGCGAACTAGTCGCCCAAGTGTCCATCACATCCTTGTCAGCGGTGAACCCGTTCGGTTGGTCGCGCTCACAATCAGCGAAACCGATCGGCGTCTCGGTCATCGGATCCACCGGCAGATGGTCCTCAGCGGGAATAATCGGTCGAGAGAAATCGGGTTGCCCATCAGCATCGAGTCGATACCAGACGGGGAAGGGGACCCCAAAGAACCGTTGCCGGGAAATCAACCAGTCACCGGTCAAACCTTCGACCCAGTGACGGTAGCGATGCTCCATATGCTCCGGCACCCAGCGCAGCTCGGCGCCCCGGTCCAAGAGCGTCTGGCGCAAGTCAGCGTCCTTGCCGCCATTGCGGATATACCACTGGTTCGAGGCAACGATCTCTAGCGGCTTCTCACCATTCTCATAGAAGGAGGCCATCCGCTTGGTCGGCCGCGGCTCCCCATCCAGGCAGCCATTCTCGCGCAACATCGTGATCATGGCCTCGCGCGCCGAATAGGTGGTTTTCCCGGCGAGCGGTTCATAGTTAGCCGTGTTTTCCACCCAATCAGGGGTGTCCTTAGCCAGACGCCCATCGCGCCCGATCACCGTATGGGTCGGCAGTTGCAGTTCGCGCCACCATTGGACATCCATCTTGTCGCCGAAGGTACAACACATCGCAATGCCAGCGCCCTTGTCGATCTCCGCTAGATGGTGCGCCAACACCGGAATCTCGATTCCGAATAAGGGATCGATCACTGTCGTGCCAAATAATGACTGGTAACGCTCATCGGTCGGATGGGCGATCAGGGCGCAGACCGAAACGATCAGCTCTGGACGGGTCGTCTCGATATAGACCGGTGTGCCGTCCGGGCGGTGGAAGGCCACCCGATAGAAGAACCCGTCATACTCCCGATCCTGCATCTCGGCTTGGGCGACCGCAGTCTGGAAGGTGACATCCCACATCGTCGGGGCATAGTCGAGATAGGCCTCGCCACGCGCCAGATTGCGCAGGAAAGCGGCCTGGGAGATGCGGATCGAATCGTGCGAGATCGTCGTATAGAGCTGATCCCAATCGACACTTAACCCCAGTTGACGCCAAAGATCTTCGAAGGCCTTCTCATCAACGGTCGTCAACTCCTGGCATAGTTCAATGAAACGGCCGCGCGAGATCGGGATCTGGCGTTTCGGATCCGGCTGAGCCGGGGGCGTGAAATCAGTTTCATAGGGCAGGGTCGGATCACAGCGTACGCCGTAAAAATTCTGAACCCGGCGCTCGGTAGCGAGCCCGTTGTCATCCCAGCCCATCGGATAGAAGACCTCGAAGCCGCGCATCCGCTTGAAGCGGGCGATGATATCAGTATGGGTGTACGAGAAGACATGGCCGACATGGAGGGAACCGGAGACCGTCGGCGGCGGCGTATCAATCGAGAAGACCGATGCCCGATGGGGCGGACGGCGGAAGGTGTAGGTCCCCTCGTCAGCCCAGTTGGCTGACCACCGGGCCTCCAAGCCCTCAAGCTGTGGTCTATCGGGCGCGATCGCGCCGCTCGGGTCGATGGTCATTAGCGTCCTAGTTCAGGCCCAACAGCTCGCGCAGCAGGTCAGGATCGTAGCGGTTTAGGGTCTTAGAGTAGAGCTTCTCGGTGACATCCACGCCATCAAGGAAGAAGGATGGGGTGCTGGTGACACCCTGCTTTTGGGCATAGCGGTTGGTGGCGGTGATGAACCCAGCCGTTGCGCCGGTGGCGACACAGGTCCGGAACTCCTCCAGGGCTACCCCGGTCAGGTCGATACTCTCGGGGATCGTCTGGTTTATCATCGTGTAATCAAACCCCTCCTCCTGATTGCGGAAGAGCTGGTGGTGATATTCCAGGAAGAGGTTCTGGAAGTCAGCGCAAGCAGCGGCGCGGGCGGCATCAAACGAAGTCGCCGCCATCCCAGCAGTCGTATGGTGGATGACATTCAACTGGCCATCGGTCGCCAACTGATCAATCAGGGGACCCAAGACGATGTCGGCGGAACGACAGTGGGTGCAGTTGTAATCAGAGAAGATCTCCAGGGTCGGCACCCCTGCCCAGTTCGGGTGAGCCTGGATCCCGTTGCCCGCGGCATTGGCATTCGGTGGCTGCTCATTGCCGCCCTTATTGGCCTGAGCGGAATACCAGCCCCAGAAGGAAACCCCAATAATCAAGCCGAGAACCACCACGGCGGCCGCGACCATGATGATCTTGGAGCGACGGTCTTTCTGCGCGTCAGCTAAGCGCTGCGACTTAAGCTGTTCACGACGGGAAGCGCGAACCTGGGAGCTACTTGCCATGGTTGGACCTTTCAAAGGCGGGCATGATCGTCTCTAACCTTAGAGCTTGTTTTGGACGATCCAAAATCATCGTCGGGCCACTAGGTCTAGTGGAAGACGATCTTGATCTTATCAGGATCCGAGAAATCGGCCTTGACCTGCGAAATCGTGGACGAATCCTCGTAAAGCTCCCACTGTGTCATCGAGTAAGCCAGCAGGTTAACCTTAATCGAAATCAACCCGGAAGCCGTGGTCAGGGAGTCGGGATCGAGTAGCGGCACGAGGGTGGTCAGATCGGGGCTGTCCTTGTCGAGAGTCCAGATGATTGACTCGGGATTAACCACCCCGATATTGGTGCCCGCGAAACCAAACCCACATCCCGGCGGCGCGAGGGCTTGGACTTCCAGACAGGCATTCAGATGGGCTTTCGCCGCGTCCTGGATAGCGATGATCGCGTCGAAGGAGAGGATAAGCGACTCAGTGAAGGTCGTCTCCGACTCCGGATAAGTAATCAGCAGATTAGGCGAGGAAACGGTCAGCATCGGGTCGGCAGCGTCGAGGGTGTAGACACCCGGGAGTAGCTCCAGACGCGGGTTCTCGCCCAAGGGAACCCCATTGAGCGTCAGCGGTGCTCCGGCTGCCGCCAAGTCAGCGACCGACAAGCGCAGGAACCCGCCATCCAACAGCCAGCCCCGATCATGTTTCTGGACGGTGAAATGTGCCTCAATCGCTTGATCGCCAAGCGTGTAGCTAGCCGAAATCAGGTTCGAACCACTGTCCTGTTCCTCGGGCACGACGATGTTGGTGATCGGGTTCCCCGCTAACGACCGGGAGTAGAACTCGTCAGAGGTGAAGCGGGTATCTTGGGGCTGCAAAGCGGAATAACTCAAAGCCGTGGTGGCGTCCCCCGCCGCTAGCGCCGTTAGATATGCCTCCACGGCCGCTCGGGCGCTGCGGGCCGTACCACTGTCTCCCAGCAGCTTGTCGTAGGCCTGGGGAACGACCCAGACGGCAGCCGCAGTTAGACCCACCAGCGCAATCGAAAGCAGCACAATCCAGATGCGTCGACCCATATCTATCCTCCGCAGAAATCTTGCTTCTTAAGCATACCGCCCAGCCAAGTCACATGTGACTTTCCCCGCCAAACAAACTATAGGTTGTTAAACGGCGCAACTAGGAGATTTAACCCTTGTTAGTCTTGCCCCGGTGGTAGGGTCCTAGTAAACTTTGCGCGATGGCAAGGTGATTCAAGCCCCGGGAACGCCGAACCAAACCGGTATAAAGGAGACTTGATCCGATGCTTAGGTACGTTTTAAAGCGCCTGATGAACTACATAATCCTGCTCTTTTTGGCGGTTTCGGGCACCTACTTCCTGGCGGCGTCAAGCCTAAATGCTCGTTCAGTTTATGCAGTTCAGAATCCGCCGATCAAACCAGAGGTGCTCGATGCCATGTTGTATCGCTGGAATCTCAATGACAAGACCCCCCTGCTCGAACGCTATTGGGTTTGGTTAAAAGGGGTTTTTACCCAGTGGGACTGGGGATATACCCCGCGCGGGTCCTGGGTCAACGATGACATCTCCATCAAGATGTGGGTTTCATTGCGTCTACTCTTGATCGGCACCCTCGCCGGCATCACGATCGGGATCTTGATCGGAGCTTGGACCGCCACCCGGCAATACAAGATCTCCGATCGAACGGTGACCATCATGTCGCTGATGGTCGTGTGTACACCATCTTTTGTCATCGGCATCACGATGCAGATCATTGCCATCCGGATCAACCGGGCAACGGGGATGATGATCTTCGAGTTCGTAGGGGAGTCGGGCCGTTACGGCAACTATTGGGGGGCTCAGTTCTTTGACCGATTACAACATCTGCTCTTACCGACTCTCGCTTTGACGCTGATGGGAGCCGCCTTCCTGTCACGGATCCAGCGCAACCTGATGCTCGATTCCCTAGGCGAGGATTACGTCCGAACAGCCCGGGCGAAAGGTTTGCCGAAGTCGAAGGCGGTGATGCGCCACGCCTTGCGGACCGCCCTGATCCCCACCGGAACCTACGTCGCCTTCTCGGTGGCGACGATGTTCACCGGGGCAACCTACACCGAGAAGGTCTTCTCCTTCCCCGGCATGGGCGCCTATTTCGTCGAGTCGATCACCCGGATGAATGTCCACGGCGTCGTGGCGGTGACCGCCTTCGCTGGGATCTGCGTGAGGGTTGGAGCGGTCTTGTCGGATATCGCCGTGGCGATCCTCGATCCGCGCGTGAGGTT
>JAIRKB010000261.1 GCA_031260385.1 Propionibacteriaceae bacterium
TGGAACTGCTCCCCTTCGGCAAGCCCTTAGGTAGGGGTTGGGGGGCCTGGATCGGCAGGCCAGCCATCACCATCCGTTGGAGCCCGCTCTGACTGCCGGAGTTTTCCACCCGCTGATAAGCAATGATCTGCCCCCCTTCCTCCCAGCCAAGGGTGGCCCACTGGGCGGTCTTGCCCGAGTAGACATTGCGGATCTGTTGGGTGGTGAGGTTGTCAAGCGGGTTGGTCTTGCCGGCCAGGAAGACAAAGGCCTCCCGCCCAATCGGGGTGAAATGCAGTTCCACGCCGGCGGCTTCGGCTTTGGCTCGTTGCTCGGCGCTGGGGGCTAGTACGAAAATAACGTCGGCGTCCTTCACTATTAGGGCATCAAAGGCGTTCAGGGTGGTCGTACACACGACATCGCTGGGGCTGTAGGCCTCGGGGGCATAAACCGCCTGGGCGATAGCGGCATAGATCGGATAAAAGGCTGTCGCTCCATCCAGGCGCGGCAGGTCGCTGGCTAGTTGCAGGCCTGAATCAATGTCGAGTACGGCGGTTTGGGAACCGGTAAAAGGCGCGTAAACACTGAGATCCACCGCCGCCTCAACCCCCCCGGCCCCGGAGTGGTCCAGCCACCAGTTCCCGCGCACAGCGTTGGGAAATAACCCCAGGGAGAGCACTGCAAAAGCCGTGATAACCACCACAACTGGCCGACGGCGGGCTTTCGCCACCCATAGTATGGCCGTCAGACAACCCAGGCCGACAACAGTCAGCGCCACCGGCAACATCCCGACGACATTGTCAATCTGAGGGAAGGCGCGCCAAAACTCAAAGTGGTTCAGGGTGTAGCCACCCGCCGCCCAGATTAGTGCGGTCACCAAGGCTAGACATCCAACAAGGGCTATCTTCTTCATCGGCTCCCTCCCAGCTTTCCTATCGCATCGTAGGGACCAGACTATCTGACTTCCGACCGACGACTATCGGGGAATGGCGAAGGAATCGCGGCTGAACTAAACTAGGCCTGTTGAACGGGAACCAATATGCAAAACCATTTCCTCCTTGATGGTCGCTACCTTCTTGGGGATCGCTTGGGCAAAGGCGGCATGGCCGAAGTCTGTCAAGCCCGCGATACGCGCATGGAGCGCGACGTTGCGGTAAAAAGGCTCAAATCCGACCTTGCTGAAGACCCTCTGCTGCGAAAAGGCTTCCAGCGTGAGGTGCACGTTCTCGCGCGGATCCGTCACACCAATATTGTGACCGTCTTTGACACTGGTGAGTATTTCGACGAGGACGCCAAACTCACCCTCCCCTATCTGGTGATGGAACTACTAGACGGCCAGACTTTGCGTGACCTCGTCCTCAAGGAGGGCAAGCTTCCGCCCGCCAAAGCCTTCGCAATCGCGAAAGACATTCTGAACGCGCTCGGGCACCTACACCAACAAGGCATTATTCATCGCGACATCAAACCAGCCAACGTGATGCTAACCAGCAACGGCGAGGTGAAGGTGATGGACTTTGGCATCGCCCACATCGAAAGCGCCGAGACGGTCACAACGGCGACCTCGGTGCCCGGGACACCCCACTATCTATCACCGGAACAAATCCAAGGGGCGGTCGCTGATGCCCGCTCCGATCTTTACGCCCTCGGCTGTCTGTTGTATGAGTTGCTGACCGGGCGCCCGCCATTTATTGGCGTATTACCGGCCCGCATTATCATCCAGCACCTCCAAACCGACCCAACCCCGCCATCCCAGATCGAAGCCGGGTTGTCGAAGGCCATCGATGAGGTTTGTCTCAAAGCGTTGGCGAAAGACCCTGCGAATCGCTACCAAAGCGCCCAGGAAATGCTCGCCGACCTTGACCGGACTTTGACCCCCCAAGCGATTCCTCTACTAGTGGTGGATGATCACGATCTACCGGTTTCGGATGACAAGCTGGCCCGAACCCTACCGCAGTCCTCTCCCGAAACTGACACCTTTATTAAGGCAACCCCGGTTAATTCTCAGTCCCCCCCGAAGCCGCTGGAAGGGTACGAGACCGCGAAACTCCCCGTCAAACCGAGCCAGCCAGACGAAGCGGAGGATGAGGAAGAATCGAAATCCCGCAAACGTTTCATCCCCTTTTTCATCCTCCTAGCCGTTGTGCTGATGCTGGCGGGGGGTGGTGTCGGCATCTCTCGGCTATTAGGGCAAGCGGGCGCTCGCCTTCCCGAGACTACGGCAACGCCCAACCCAACCCAGTCCAATACCTCCACCCTGTCGACAACCGCGTTGTCGACTGACGGAACCCTCGCAACAACGCCAACAACCCCAACCGGCGCGGGGAACACCGTCTCGTCTACGACAACGCGACCAGCAACATCGACGGCTACCACGCCACAACGGCCAACCACCCCAACCGCGGCCACCACTACGCGACCACCAACGTCGACGACTACGACGGCACAACCGCAAACCACACCACCGGCGGCTACCACCAAGCCACCCACCACTCCGACCGTACTGCCGAAAATGAGCCTCAGCGCGTATATATCACCGGCGGGCTCGGTGCAATACGGCATCAGACTGATGGTGAACGTTAGCCTGCCCGACGGGGGCTCGTACGACGCAGTGTGGTATAGCGACGGCCTCCCTCAGTTTGAGGGCGGGAACTACGTGCCAGATATCCATGACATCGGCCGGACCTACACGGTGTTGGTGACCGCCGACTGTCCCGGCTACGCCCAAACAACGACTTGGACGAACTCCGTCACCATCACAAGCTAAGCACCGCGCCCGCCTGCAAACCCGCAAGTATGGGACGGGAAGCGGCCACCATCGCATCAACCAACGTCTGGTCCCCCACCTCGTCGGGACTGATCCAACCCCACCAGGCTGACGGCGGTAGGGCCACTGGGTTGCGATCGTGAATCGACGCCAGTTCGGGAACCGACTCCATGGTCAGGATCGTCGCCGTCAACCGGGTCCGCTCGATATCATCGGGCGACCGGGCGGGGTCGGTCCACCACCCGTACAACCCGGCAAACATCAGTATCCCCGTGGCGGGGTGAATCCAATGGGGCACCCGATTTTTCTTCTCGCCGGTCCATTCGTAATAACCGGAGGCCGGAATCAGACAGCGTTGCCCTTTCGTTAAGGGGGCCCGCCAAATCGAGGCCCGGCCGTCACCCTCCTTGGTCATCGCGGACTCGCTGCGGGCGTTGAACAGTGTCTTCGGGGTGGCGGCGAGAGATTTCGCCCAGGTGGGGATGTAGCCCCACCGCGCGCCTGCCACCACATCACCACCATGGGGTTCGGAATGAAAGATCACCGGGATCGTCTGCGTGGGCTTAACATCCCAGTTCGGGAAGAACGCCTCTAGATGATCAATAACCTGCATCCCATACTCGTAAACCAGTTCTTCGATGTAGGCACCGACCTTAGCGTCGATAGAGAAACGACCACACATACCTCAAGGCTACCCGAGCCACACGAGGGCTTCACCAATACACTTCCAGTAACGCCGATCCGACGATTGTTGTACGCTTGTCTCAGGTTTTGAGGGGGAGGATATCAATGTCGCAAAACGTACTGTACCCACCACCAGTTGGTTCTCCAGTCGAGTTTGACGCCCGGGTTGACCAGCAGGGGAAGTCGAAGCCCAGTGGCTCCTTACTAATCGGGAAGTTGATTGTCACGATTGGGGCTGCCCTCGGTGTCATCGCTGTGCTGGCGTCTGCCTGGCTGGGGGCACCGCCGACGACCGAGGATCCGCTCGAAATTGGCACAGTGATTGTTGTCATGGATGTGTCGCTTTCGATGGAGGCCAAAGATCTGCCTCAGAGCCGATTCGAGGCCACTCAGGCGGCGGCGAAGCAGTTCGCCGAGTCGCTACCAGCGGAAGTGAAGGTTGGCTTAGTGATATATGCGGCAATGGCTACGGTGGTTGTTGAACCGACTGTTGACCGAATGGCCTTCGCCTCAGCAATCGATGGCCTTCATCTCGCACAATCGACGGCGATCGGCGATGCAATCTACACCGCTTTGGAGGTCATTGATGACTCCGGTGAGACTGGGCCAGCGGCGATCGTACTAATCGGGGATGGGGAATCGAATATCGGTCGTGGGTCGCTTGATGCTGCCAAGCAAGCCGGCCAAGCGGGAGTGCCCATTTACACCATAGCTGTTGGCACTTCTGCGGGTGCGATTTTCGACGATCGCGAAAGCCCGATACCAGTGCCGGTCAATCGGGTAGAACTGCTTGACATTGCCAGAGCTTCGGGTGGTCAGAGCTACGCCGCAGAATCATCTGACCAAC
>JAIRKB010000040.1 GCA_031260385.1 Propionibacteriaceae bacterium
CGAGCAGGTCGGTCATCCCCGACTTGTGTTCGATGCCTTTACCTTTGGCCCGGAAGGTTCGTCCCGATTTCGTGCCCGCAGGGATTCGCAAGCGAACCTGCCCGCCATCGAGGGATGGCACGGAGATCTCGGCACCTAGCGCGGCTTCGGGGAAGGTGATCGGCACGGTGATCGCCAGATGCTCGCCCTGGCGGGAGAAGACCGGGTCCGGAGTGACGGCAATCACCACGAAGAGGTCGCCGGCTTGGCCGCCGCCGCTGCCGGGGGCGCCTTTCCCAGCCACCCGAATCCGCTGGCCATCTTGAACGCCAGCCGGAATCCGAACCTGCATCCCTTGTTTGGAGACCCCTTGCCCGGTCCCGTGGCAGGTTGGGCAGGGGTTGTCGATGATCAGCCCGCGGCCGTGACATTTCGTGCACGGTTCCGAAAAAGCGAAGGAACCGGTGTTGGTCATGCCGGAACCCTGGCAGGCCCCACAGGCTTTTGGAGTGGTCCCAGCCTTGGCACCCGTACCACGACAACTAGAGCAAGCCGTCTCGGAACTGACCCGGACGGTGACAGTGGTGCCGTGGGCGGCATCGCGGAAACTGAGCTTGGCGGTGGTCTCCACATTGCTACCGCGGCGTGGTGAGCGCGCTCCGGCCCCCGGTGTCTGGTTGAAGAACCCACTGAAGAGATCGGAGATACTGGAACTGCGCGAACCAGCGGCGTTGAGCAGGTCATCGAGGTTGATTCCGGCACCGCCGCCCATCCCTCCTGGGAAGCGGAACCCGGGCGACCCGTAGAGCGACCGGGTCTCGTCGTATTCCCGTCGGGTCTTAGGGTCGCCGATCACATCGTGCGCTTCGGTGATATCCTTAAACTTTTTTTCGGCAGCCGGATCCTGATTTTGGTCGGGATGATACTCGCGGGCAAGCTTACGGAAGGCCTTCTTGATCTGATCTTCAGTGGCGTCCTTCTTCAGCCCAAGAACCGAGTAATAATCCTTCTCAATCCAGTCTTTCTGGCTCATTCCTGGTCACCACCTGGCGGCGGTTCCTCTTGGCCCACCTCTTGATTGCTAGCAGCATCAGGGGCGGCGTCATCAGGGCCCGCGACGGCGACTCGAGCTGGTCGAATAACCCGCTCACCGATGGCATAACCGCGTTGAAAGACCTGAGCGATCGAGGTGACCAGGTAGCCGGGCTTGTCGACCTGCATCAAGGCATCGTGGAGGTACGGGTTGAAGGCCTCGCCCTCTTCGCCGAACGCCACCATGCCGTACTTTGTCGTCACCTTGGTTAGCTCGTCAGCGAGTAGTCGCGCCCCGTCTTCGAGTTCGTTGTGGGCCCGGGCGGCATCGATCCCATCGAGGACCGGCAGCAGATCGCCGATCACCGATTCGATGCCGCGTTGGCGAGCCTGGGCGCGGTCCCGATCGACGCGATGCTTGTAGTTGACGTACTCCGCCTGAAGGCGTTTTAGGTCGAGGGTCCGTTCGGCGAGCAAGGCCGCTAGATCGCCGTCGGCGGTCTCAACTACCTCCTCAACGATGTCTACGACATCCGGTGGCGCATCCACCTCCGGGTCTGAGTCGACTAACTCCGCAATTTCTTCGTCGAAGTCTTTTCCGGCATCGTTCTGGTCAGTCATGGCTCTCCTGGTGGGCTATGCGGTTGAGTGTATGCGGTTGGAGGGGGGAGGGCGCATCCCGTAGCCTGCGAGGGTGGGGCAAACGGGATGCGCCAATGTCCTAGTTCTCGTCTTTCTCGTCTTTCTCGTCCTTCTCGTCAACGATTTCGGCGTCAACCACGTCATCGTCTTGAGTTGGGGTCTCGTCGCTTGACTCGTCGGAAGAAGACTGGGACTCACGAGCCTGGGCGGCGGCATAGACCGCTTGGCCCATCGCCGAGGCCTTGGCGTTGAGATCCTCCATGGCAGCCTTAACCTCATCATCATTGTCGGTCCCCTTCAGAGCCTCCTTCAGAGTGGCTAGGGCCGTCTTGACTGGTTCCTTGACATCGTCGGTCAGGATGGCGTCGTGCTCGTCGAGGAGCTTCTCGGTCGAGAAAGCCAGGGTGTCAGCGGTATTGCGCATCTCAACCACTTCACGGCGACGCTTGTCTTCAGCGGCATGTGATTCGGCTTCCCGGACCATCTTGTCGATCTCGTCTTTGCCGAGAGCCGACCCACCGGTCACCGTCATGGACTGTTCCTTGCCGGTTGCCAGATCCTTAGCCGAGACGTGGACAATGCCGTTAGCGTCAATATCGAAGGCGACCTCAATCTGCGGCACGCCGCGCGGGGCGGGCATGATGCCGGTGAGTTCAAAGTTGCCGAGCGATTTATTGTCGCGGGCGAAGTCACGCTCGCCCTGGTAGACCTGGATCATCACCGAAGGCTGATTGTCATCGGCGGTGGTGAAGATCTCACTGCGCTTGGTCGGGATGGTGGTGTTGCGCTCGATGATCCGAGTCATCACGCCACCCTTGGTTTCGATCCCTAGGCTCAGCGGGGTGACATCAAGGAGGAGAACGTCCTTAACTTCACCTTTAAGGACCCCAGCCTGGAGGGCGGCGCCGAGAGCGACGACCTCATCGGGGTTAACACCCTTGTGGGCTTCCTTGCCAGCTAGTTCCTTGACTAGATCCACGACCGCCGGCATCCGGGTGGACCCACCAACCAGGATCACCTGATCGATCTTGGTGATGGAGGTCTTGGCATCAGCGATGACAGCATTGAAGGGGGCGCGGCAACGATCCAGCAGATCCTGGGTCATGCGCTGGAACTCGGCGCGGGTGAGCTTGGCGTCAAGGTGGAGGGCCCCATCGGCACCGGCCGTAATATAAGGCAGGTTGATGGTGGTCTCCTGGACAGCGCTCAACTCGATCTTGGCTTGCTCAGCGGCCTCTTGCAGACGCTGGCGGGCCATCTTGTCCTTGGAAAGATCAATGCCATTGGAGTTCTTGAACTTGGTGACTAGCCAGTCAACGACCCGCTGATCCCAGTCATCGCCACCGAGACGGTTATCACCCTTGGTGGCCTTGACTTCGAAGACCCCATCAGAGATCTCGAGCAAGGAGACGTCGAAGGTGCCGCCGCCGAGGTCGAAGACGAGGATGGTCTGCTCGGCGTCGCCCTTGTCGAGCCCGTAGGCCAGCGCGGCGGCGGTTGGCTCGTTGATGATCCGGTCAACAATCAAACCGGCGACTTCGCCGGCTTCCTTGGTGGCCTGACGCTCGGCGTCGGAGAAGTAGGCAGGAACGGTGATGACGGCGTTGGTGACCTTTTCACCGAGGTAAGCCTCAGCATCGCGCTTCAGCTTCTGGAGCACGAAAGCGGAAATCTGCTGGGGCTTGTAGGTCTTCCCGTCAATATCGGTCGACCAGTTGGTCCCCATGTGACGCTTGACGGAGCGCACCGTCCGGTCAACATTGGTGACAGCTTGGCGCTTGGCGACTTCGCCAACGAGGACCTCGCCCCCCTTCGCAAAGGCCACGACCGATGGTGTCGTACGGGCACCCTCAGCGTTCGAGATCACGGTCGGTTCGCCGCCCTCAAGAACTGCGACGCAAGAGTTAGTGGTGCCAAGGTCGATTCCGACTGCACGGGCCATTGTTTCCTCCATAATGAAGATCGTTACAAAGCACGCAAAAACGCGCGCCAAACCTGAGTCTAGTACGCTCATATCTGTGCCGTCAAATGGGCTCGCCGGCGCCAGGTGACCAAAATGAGACTATGTGAAAGCTCTGAGGGGACGTAAGGTAACCTAAGGGGAACAAACTCCAAACCGGATCTGCGTCAGGCAGACCGGCTCGCTGTTAGAAAGGGGCAATTATGTCGCGCATTCGTTCCGCAACCTTCCAAGCCAAAGTCATGAGCGCGGCTGAGGCCGCCGCTTTTGTTAAGCCCGGAGACAACATTGGTGTATCTGGGTTCACTGGAGCCGGTTATCCGAAGCACCTGCCGGGTGCGATCGCCGAGCGGATCAAGGAAGCTCAAGCTCGTGGCGATGAGTTCCCGATTGGTTTGATGACCGGGGCTTCGACGGCCCCCGAACTTGATGGCGTGCTCGCCGAAACCGGCGCGGTCAAGTTCCGTACTCCCTATCAGTCTGATCCGGTTATGCGTACGGCGATCAACCGGGGCACCTGTGACTATGTCGACCTCCACCTGTCGCATACCGCGACCCAGATCGAGCAGGGTTTCCACGGCCCAGTCGATGTCGCGATTGTCGAAGTAACCGCGATTAAGGAAGATGGCACGCTCGTGCCCTCCAGCTCGGTTGGCAACAACCCGATTTACATGGATGCGGCTAAGAAGGTGATTCTTGAGGTTAACTCCTGGCAGTCCGAGGACCTTGAAGGCATGCATGACATCTTCTATGGTGGCAAGCGCCCGCCGAACAACGTCCCGATTCCGATCACCGCAGCGGGGGACCGGATTGGTCAGACCACCTTGCGGGTCGACCCTGATCGGGTGGTCGCCGTCATCGAAACCGACGACGCCGACCGCAACACCCCGTTCAAGCCGCTCGATGAGGATTCCAAGGCCATCGCCGGTCACTTCATTGACTTCCTCAAGAACGAGGTCAAGCAAGGCCGGATGCCCGCCGATCTGCTCCCCCTCCAATCAGGGGTCGGCAATATCGCCAATGCGGTGTTGTTCGGTCTGCTGGAATCGGATCTGACCGGCCTAACTTCGTACACCGAAGTGATCCAGGACGGCATGGTTGACCTGATTGACGCTGGCAAGATCCGTGTCGCCTCGGCGACCGCCTTCTCGCTGTCACCGGAGTACGCCAACAAGATGAACGACAATGCCGCCCGCTATCGTGACTCGATCGTGTTGCGTCCCCAAGGGATCTCCAATAATCCTGAGGTGATTCGTCGTCTTGGTGTCGTCTCCTGCAACGGGCTGATCGAAGCCGATATCTACGGCAACGTGAACTCAACCCACATCATGGGTTCGAAGATGCAGAATGGTATCGGTGGTTCGGGTGACTTCACGCGCAACGCCTATATCTCCTGCTTCGTTACCCCATCGGTGGCCAAGAATGGTGACATCTCTTGTATTGTGCCGATGGTCAGCCACCACGACCATACTGAACATGACGTTCAGGTCATCATCACCGAGCAGGGTCTCGCCGATCTGCGCCACCTCGGCCCGCGTCAGCGCGCCCGCGTGGTCATCGAGAAGTGCGCCCACCCGGATTACAAGGACGCTCTGCTTGATTATCTGGAGCGCGCCGAGAAGACGGCCAACAGCTTGCACACCCCGCACGACTTGCGCGAGGCCCTAAGCTGGCACGTCCGGATGCTGGAAACCGGTACGATGAAAGCCTGATGACAGAAGTAACTACTGCTAACGCGCCGACGGTCACTTACCCAGTGCCGTCGGCGACGTTGGTTCCCCAGCTTCCCGCCCTGGTTGACCCGGTGTCTACCGAGATCGCCACCCTGCCGCTGCAGGCGGTGGAGGAGGCTGATTATCCCTTAAGCGCGCGGACTGGTGAGCCCCAGCGCCCAGGCGTGATCTTTGGCGCAATCGTCGCCGGTTGGGTGTCGGTGGCGACCACCGTGGGGGCTTTCGCTTATTGGTGGTGGCAGGCAGCATCGGTGACCGGCTTCCACGGTTCTGCTCGTCTGCTGGGTTGGTTTGGGCCCGATCCGGTCTCCTGGGCGGCGGTCGCTCTCGTCGTTGTCGTCGCGGCACTAGGCGTACTAATGGTCGCTGCGGCCGGCATGGTTGCTTACAACGCTTGGGCGGGGAACGGCTGGATTCGCCTCGGGTCGCTAGTTGGCTTGGCGGTGACCGGGGTGTCCTTCCTGCTCTCCTGGTTCTTCTCCGCTGCGATGGTTCCCTTAGCGGTGGCCGCGCTCTTGGTGTGGTTGCCTAGCGCCGGTCGTTTTTTTGCGGCCATGAAAGACCTTCACACTCCCCGGCCTCGGGTGGTGCCGACCACTGGTATTCGCTATGGTCGGCAACCTTTGATTGGCCGGACTGACGTGGGATGATGACTTAGAAGGAGGGGCTTGATGAAGTTACCGTTGTGGTTTGAGATTGGTTCCCTGACGATCCTGTGCCTGATCCTCCTAGCGGATTTGATTCTGGCTTTTCGCCGTCCCCATGAGCCCTCCCCCAAGGAGGCGGGGGCCTGGGTGACCTTCTACGTCAGCTTGGCCTTGGTCTTCGGCGGCGTGATGTGGCTCCTGGTTGACCATCAGTATGCCGGGGAGTTCATCGCTGGCTGGCTAACCGAATATAGCCTCAGTCTAGACAACCTCTTTGTCTTCATTCTGATCTTGGCCAAGATGCGGGTGCCGCGAAAATATCAGCAGAGTGTCCTGATGGTTGGCATCGTGATCGCCCTGATCCTGCGCGCGATCTTCATCTTGGTTGGTGTGACCCTGATCGAACACTTCACCTGGGTCTTTTTCATCTTCGGGGCCTGGCTGCTCTGGGTGGCGATCGGGCAGTTGCGCCCGAGTGAAGAGGAGACCGAAGAGGGGTTGAAAGAGAATGCCATCATCCGCTTGCTGCGGAAACGGTTCCCTCTTAGCTCGGAATATGACGGGAGTCGGTTGCGAACTCGGGTTGATGGGCGGTGGATGTTAACGCCGATGCTCCTAGTCTTCTTGTCTATAGGCACGACCGACCTGATGTTTGCTTTGGACTCGATCCCGGCGATCTTTGGCTTGACCGACTCGGCCTTCATCGTTTTCACGGCGAATATCTTTGCTCTGATGGGGTTGCGTCAGCTCTACTTCCTTCTCGGCGGGTTAATCAACAAGTTGACCTACCTCAA
>JAIRKB010000072.1 GCA_031260385.1 Propionibacteriaceae bacterium
GGATGAGCGTTATTGGGAGGCGGCGCAAGTCTTCGCCGATCAGTGGCTAGCTTATTTGGCGACCGAGCCGACCAATGATCGGCTGTGGAGCGACCATGCGGTGGCCTTGCGCTCATCTACTCTAGGGATGTACCTGACGATCCTGGAGTTCAAAGGTTTGCCGATCCCACCGGACGCCCTCGAAAACGCCCAACTATGCGTCGACAACATCGTTGATGAGGCGACCTATCGGACGAACCACTCTCACGGCATCATCCAGCTACGCGGCTTGGCAGCTCTCGCCAAAACCTTCCACCATGAGCACACGCTCATCCCCCTCATCGTCGAGCGCTTGCACGCCCAACTAGACCGGGTCTACAACCGGGCGGGGGTTCATGTTGAGAATACGCCTAGCTACCAGGTCGGCGCCGATCGGGTGTTCGCGGAGTTCGCTGATCACATCCTCCCGGCGCTGTCAGATGAGATTGACGTCAGCTGGGTTAGGGCGAAGCTCGCCCAGTCCCAAGGCTTCCTTGACGCGGTAGCTCTCTCGCCATCGTTCTATCCCCAGGTTGGAGAGATGTTCACGGAGTTCCCGCCAGCCGGTGACTGGGAACCAATGCGGAGTTTCTATCCCGCGCCGCCGGGGTATTACATCGCCAAGGATCCCCAGACCTATAAGCTCTTCAAGGCTGGCTGTGCCGATCGGACGCGCAAACACTTTGATGATCTGGCGTTATGGTTGTTCAGCCGGGGGGTGGACATCCTGATCGACCCGGGGATGTTCAGTTATGAGCGCGAAGACCCAATCCGGAACTACTGTGTGTCCGCCCAAGGCCACAACACGGTCACCGTCGACACCCAGATCCTGGGGCGCCAGGCCTTGCAAGCTGGTCGGACCGGCTTCTTGTCCTATGTTGAGAAGCCGGGCTATACGGTGGTGAGCGCTTTCAACGATATGTACGAACGGGTAGCGATTATGCGAACCCTCTATGACTTTGGTGACCTGATGATCGTCGTCGATGACTGTCACTCAGACGAAGAGCACACCTACAACCAGTCCTGGCATCTGAACGAGAATGCCATCCGGATCGCCGCCGGAACCGAGGTCGTCTATGCAATCCCGGGATCTAGTTCGATCCTGCGGATCAAGCAGTTCCTGCCGGTCGTCATCCAGGAGACGCGACGTGGTCTGAACAAGGCGATGAACACCCACGATATTGCCCAGGTCAGTGGTTGGGTCTGCCGGGGGCTAGGCGAACCGATCCCCACTGACACGGTGATCTTCCGGCAGTTCGGGCGTCAAGCCCGGTTCCTGACCGCGATCTCGATTGAGGATGACGATCAGATCAGCTTGGCTGATGGTACGTCCGTAACCAGCGAACAGTTGGTGATGTCCCCCAGTACGGGATGGTTGGAACTAGCGGGCGCGGCGATCGTAGCGCCCCACTAGATCGAACCGTCAGCGGCGTAAGCATTCCACTGCGCGGCCCGGGCTAGCGGGCTTAAGCGCCGACGACTAGCCGGGATCGGAGAGCGCACCCCAAAGACCCACTGACCGAGGCTGCGAGCATTAGTGAACAGGAAGGTCCGGATCTTGGGGAGATCACCATCCAAAACTAGGTTGTGTAATTGCAGATCGCGCGGGGTGACGCGCTCAGCGTAGTAATCATCGCCGATCTCGGCGATCGCCCAGGCGAGGAAGCGGCGGGTTAGGTCGAGATAGTCCTCCCCGGCGACCAGTAGGTGGCTGAGGGTCAGTTGGTTGGTCGCCAGGATCTGCATCAGCCGGGCCTGCCGAACTTCAACTTCGCCAATCTCCTCTAGATAGGCCGCAACCTGCTGGTAGGAGTCAATGCGCTGTTGGAGGTTCTCAACATCGGCCGCGCGCTGGGTGGTCGAATCGAATGACGCCCGGCGTCGCCACAAGAGGGCCGACTCGTGAAGTAGATCGAAGCGCCGCGCCTGAACAAAAGCCCGCATCGTTAGCAGTTGATTCTCGAAGAAGATCCCCTCCGGCTGGGGCCCGACATGGGCGTCATAGAAGGACCGCCGATAGACCCGCGTACACATCAAGGCATTGGTCATCACATCCGGGCGGTCCGCCAGCTTGATCCGGCGCCGCGTTCGGCGGTGGAGTTCGCGAATGTACGGTGGTGGCGAACCAGCTTCCCCGTCCTTCAAGATCTGGTAGGAACCCAAGGCAAAGTCAGAACCGGAGCGTTCTAGCGAGAAGATCGCTTGGAGATAGAAGAAGGGATTGGCTAGATCATCGGAATCGAAAAAGGTTAGATACTTGCCTTTAGCCAACTCCACCCCGGCATTGCGCGCCGCTCCCGGCCCGACTTGGTCGATGCAGTGAACCGAAAAGCGCTTGTGATGTTCGGCGAAGTCTTGAGCGAGCTTGGCGGTGTTGTCAGTCGAACCGTCATCGATGACCAGAACCTCAAAGTTCGGCCACTGTTGGATGGCCAAGGACTCCAGGGCGGGGACAATATAGGTTTCCGTGTTGTGGGCCGCCATCACGATCGATAGTAAGGGCATCCGCGGATAGTAAGGCATTCGGATTCCGGCATAGATTGATCGGATGCGGGCTCGTGAGGCCTGAAGGCCTTCCCAGGTATGCCCTGAGACGGTCCTCCGGACGCGCACCCCTACGCCACGGCGAGCTGATCGATAGGCCGCCCCCAGCGCACCGCCCAGCCCACCTTTTGATCCTTTCGTCTCTTCCATGTTCATGATTCACACCAAACTCGTACGATGCCAATAGCTCATATTACTATCAATTAACTGGGGTTGCGACTGGCTCGGTCCCTATTACTGCGCCAGGCTATGTGGAAATCCTAACAGTTCAGTTGAGGATTTCACCCGATAAGGACGATTTCTGAGAAAGTCTTGGGAAAACAATAGGTTTGACGGTAACCTATTGCTATAAGAAACCTGCTAGCAGGCGACTGACGGGTGTTGGCTGCTAAACAGGTTGAGTCACGCGACGGGGGTGACTCGGGGTGCTAAGGATGCGGGATCATGAAAGTACGAATCGGTGCGGGCTTTGAGGCCTACAGTATTGAGACTCATGACACAGATGAACGTCGCGTCATCCAAACGCTGACGCCGGCGGGAACTGCGGTGCAGTCTGGCCAATTTCGCCCGCCCCTAGGCCCCCACGACCGGCGCCCGGGGGCGATCTATGTCCGGGCGATCGTCGTCGGTGACCAAATCACCGCCCGGATCGTTGATCCGGCAGGACTGCTTAGTGGTTTCAACCAATTTAGTTTCGCTTGGCATCTGGTGTGCGGAAAACAGGTTCAGCAACGGATCTGGTATCAGGACAAGACCCAATGTAGCTGGACCTTAGAGCGATCGGGCTGTTACCGCGTCCAACTGTTCGTTAAAAGCCTCCAAACCGGCGAGATTGAGACGATCCTGACCACGCCGCTGGAGTTCCCGCCTAGCCTGCCCCACATGGTGTTGAACAAGAACGAGATCGCTCGCCTCGAACGAACCGAGCTAGCCCGTGAAAGCCTGCGGGCTTGGTTGGTAGCCTGCCTGGCCGCTGGGGGAGACCCTTTTACGCGGGTGGCGCCGAGCGATGACGTGCCAATGGCCGTGTGGACCACCTCTGATCTCGGAATCGAGTTCGCGCGCGCCGGTTATTATCGCGGCCACTGGGTCGATGTCATCGGGGGAGGACCGTCCAGGGTGCGGGGTGCCGAACTCGTTCCGGTCGTGGTCAGCGATGATATTGGCGAGCAGCCCTACTCCACCATCCTGGTTCTCGATGTGCCGTCGCGCGATCTAATGGTGGCGAAGCGGGCCCACCCCGAGGTTCGCTTCATTGAGATGCTGCCGATGCTGCAAGCCGAATATGATCACATCGCCGTGATCGAGCCCTTGCGCAGACTTGTCCAGACCCGTCGCGGGGTTAAGATCCTGGTCTGTAATGGCTTCTCCGTTAAGGATGTCGGCAACCCCAGCCCCCACGAACAGCAATTGGCGGAATGGACTCCGCGTTATTTCTCCGATAAGGGCGCTCGGGTTCACGATCCCATCTGGGCCCCGCACGGTCAGCCACGGGCCTACGCCCTCCAAACCCGCGCCGGACCGCTGGTCCGGTTGCGTGGTGGTTTGTCACACCTCGCTGATCGGAGCTCCGAGTATTACAACGTCGCCCACGGCATCCGGGCGACGAGCGATGCTCCCAGCCAGTACGAACGGACGGTTTGGGTGTTCGGCCCGACCGCCATCCGGGGTGCCGGGGCCGATGACACCCGGACGATTCCTAGCGAACTCCAGCGGATGTGTAACAAGGCGCGCTTGGCTTGGCGCGTGATGAACTGTTCCAACTACAACGGGTCGACTGATGAGCAGGCCATCCGGATGATGGAAACCCAGCCGGTTCAAGAAGGCGATATCTGCATTTTCATGGTTCGCCGTCAGGGACTATTTGAAGCCCTTTCCCAAGTCTTCGCTAGTTGTGACCTCGGCACGCTCTTTGCTCGTCCCCACAATATGGGCGAGGTCTTCTGGGATTCCCACTCGGTTAATGCGATTGGCAATCAGGCGGTGGCCATTCGACTGTTTACCGCCATTGGGAAGAAGGATTGGGCGGAACCAGTCTCCGCTCGCGGGAGCGAGCAGCGTCCAACCCAGCTTCGCCCCGCTCTGCTCCCAACCCAGGCGCCACTGGCGGGGGCAAACCAGACAGTGTCACCGCCAAGGACCGCCTTGACCACCCCGTCAACCCCCGGCTTGGCCACCACCTCGACCGTGGCGTCGGTGACTAGTGTGCCCGATCCCTCCCAGGCGAGTCTGTCTAGTGAAGAACTACTGGAGCTCCAGACCTACCTCGAAAATCTCATTGATGTCCTCCCAGCTCCGCGCGGCCCGCGCGGTTCATTGGTGATGAACTGCAACCCCTTCACCATGGGACATCGCTATTTCGTCGAACGCGCCC
>JAIRKB010000103.1 GCA_031260385.1 Propionibacteriaceae bacterium
CGGTCTCGCAGATTAAGCCAGCTTCGATCAGACGAGCCACCAACTGGGAGGTGGTTGGGCTGGATAGGCCGGTCGCCTTGATAATCTGCGGTCGGGTCATGGTGGTGTTATTGAGGAGCAGGCTGAGTACCGCACGATCATTTATCGAACGTAGAACCCCCGGCCGCCCAGGCCCCAGCAAGGTTGAGGTCATGTGCTCCTCCGTCTTCGGTAACAGCGGATGCTCACATGTTAGTAGGAAACTTTCCTAAGTACAAGGGGAAAGCCTCACTGACTGCCGCCTTTGTGCTCTGATTAGCCTCCTACAGGGGTTAGGGAACGAGGCGGGTTAGCCGTCGCTGCGATTCGAGGGCGGCCCTCACTGTGTGGTAGCCCCCAGTCCATTGGTTGCCAAGGGAAGCGTCGACCAGGGTGCCGGACCGGGTGGTCCGGATGCGCCATTCGGCGAGGGTGGGGTGAATCAGGCAACGCTTGGCGAACGACCAAGTTTGAGCGAAAGCTTCGGAATACTCGGCCTTCCCGGTGAGCTCATAGGCATGGAGGAAACCGACCAAGGCTTCGGCATTCTGCCAAAACTCTTTGTCGGTGTCGCTGGCCGGGCCGCGTGGTGGTCCTTCACGGTAGACGCCACCGAAATCGACATCGTAGCCGTAACGGAGGGTGTGAGCCGCCATGTGATCGACGAGATTGCGGTGCAAACCAGCCGAGCTATCGAGGACCTCGTCCGCCAGACCGAGCAACCAGCCGAGTTCTAGGTTGTGGCCGTACGAGGTGGTGAACTGCCCGGGCGGCTGGGCTTCCTCAGTCAAACGCTCCGCAATCCAAGTTCGGTCGATGACGATCGGTTCGATCGGACGCCAGGCGGCATCGTATTGGTTGCCACCGACGCCGCTAATCGGGTCGATCATCTGGCGCAAGACTAGGTCGCGGATCTCCGCTAGTCGGCGCCGATGGGTGGGCTCACCGGTGAGGGCGGCCAAGGTGGTGAAGGATTCGAGGAGGTGGAGGTGGATATCGAGTGACTTCCGTCGCCCGGAAGGGGAGTCCTCGGGGGCCCAGGCTCGGTCGATATTCTCCCAGAAGCCGCCATAAGCCAGGTCAGCGGCCTGGTGGATGACATCGAAGGTGTGCCGGGCATACTCCAAGGCTCGTTGATTGCCGGTGATCGTCGCACAGGTCGCCAGGGCGTAGAGAGCGAAGGTCTGCCCGTACATCAACTTGGCCGGATCCTGGGGACCCTCGCGATCAATCGACCAATACCAACCGCCATAGACAGGATCGTGAAAGTGGTCAATCAGGTAGTCAACACCGTAGTCGGCCAACTCGACGAAAGCCGACTCGCCAGTGTAGGCGCTCAGCGAGGCGGTGGTCCACAGGATCCGAGTTTGGGCAACCAGGGTTTTCACCGTCTCAACCTGGGCAGCACCCTCCGCATCGAAAACGGTCTGATAACCGCCCGCCGGGTCTCCCGCCCGGACAAGCCAGAACTCGGCGAGTCCGCGCAGGTTCGCCTCAACCTCGCCTAATATGATAACTGGGTCAAATCCCGGTGTGAGCGTCATGGTGAAACCTCCAGTGGTCTTACCAAGGACAATACACCGGTTCCACCTCCGTCGGTAGACCTTGACAGCGTTGTCGGTTTTCCAAAGATTAGGTCTCAATTCGATAACGTCGGGCGTTTTTCGATTGATCGTTTGACAGCGTAAGCTCTAGACTTTTAACGTTCCTCCGTATGGCACAAAGCGACCGAACATTGACGTGAAAGCGGTGTCAAGGAGGAGAGTACATTCGGACAGAGAGAAGGATACAGAATGCGTCCTAGAAAGATCATCGCTGCACTCGCGGGTGCCGCATTGGTGCTGAGCATGGCTGCTTGCACCAAAGATCCCGTAGTCGATCCCACAGGAGATCCCGGCGCCGCTACCGGCCAGCTAGAGATCTTCTCCTGGTGGACTGCGGGCTCCGAAGCCCTAGGCCTGGCGGAACTCGTCAAGGTTCTCAACGACAAATACCCAGACATCACCTTTGTTAACAATGGTGCCTCGACTGGCGGCGGATCCGGCAAGGATGTCCTGCAGACCAGAATGGCGGCTGGACAGCCACCGGACTCCTTCCAGGTTCACGCTGGCGCTGAAGCTCAGGACTACATCACAGCTAAGCAGCTAGAAGATGTCTCCTACCTCTACAGCGAGTTCAAGCTTAACGACGTCTTCCCAACCGATCTGGTCGACATGTTGACCAAGGATGGCAAGATCTACACGATCCCATCGAACGTTCACCGTTCCAACGTCGTTTGGGCCTCGATCGCCGCCCTGGAGAAGGCTGGGCTATCGACGACTGACGCTTATTATGACTCGATCGACTCCTTCATCGCCGCCCTGGATAAGGCTAAGGCTGCTGGGATCGAATTCCCGCTAGCGATTGGCACGACTTGGTGCCAGGTGCATCTACTCGAAACCGTCTTGATGGCGGACCTGACCCCGGCTCAGTATCGCGGTCTATTCGATGGCACCACCGACTGGCGCGGTGCTGAGGTTAAGAAGGCTCTTGATCACTTCGCCAAGCTGATGAGCTACACCAACGCCGATCGTGGCGACCTGGACTGGGAGCCGGCTTTGGTTAAGGTTCTCGACGCCAATGCCGTCTTCACCGTCATGGGTGACTGGACCCCAGCGGCGCTCGATGCGCGTAACCTCAAGGAAGGTGTCGATTGGCTGTGGGCTCCGTCCCCGGGCACCAAGGGCATCTATGGCTTCCTGGCTGACTCCTTCGGTCTAACGACCGGCGGACCGAACCCGGCTGCGGGCAAGGCTTGGCTGGATGTTATCTCCTCCAAGGAAGGCCAGACTGGCTTCAACCAGGTGAAGGGCTCGATCCCGGCTCGCACCGATATCGATCTGTCAACCTGGTCCAACTACCAGCAGGGTGCTTCGGAATCATTCAAGAATGATGCCATCGTCCCCTCAATCCAGCACGGTGCTGCGGCGACTATCGCCCAAGGCAACGACACTGGCGCCGCGGTCTCCAAGTTCACCGTCAGCCCGATGGCTGAGGCGAATATTGCGACCCTACAAGAAGAGTTGGCTAAGGCTTACGCCTAACCAATATGCTTGGTGGAGGTGGCCCGTCAGGGCCACCTCCATACCCTTAACCCCCCAAGTGAATTGACGACTCGTGAGTAAGATGGTTAAGTCCCGCCCCAAGTTCGTAATGTTTCTCATTCGACTGTTTGCGCCGATCACGAGGGCTTACCGGGCCTACGTCACGAGCCCGAAAACCAGAAAACTTCGAAAGTACGGCCCGCCGATCCTGCTGTTATCGCCATCGATAATCTTGGTCGGCATCTTTGTTTACACCCTAATCGGGCGGTCAATCTCGATGTCAATGACCGACTCCTACACCTTCGCCCAGATGGTCGGCGCCGTCCCGACCGAGACCGTGTGGTTTGATAACTATGTCACGCTGTTGACGAGTGAAAACTTCCTCCACTCCCTCCAGAACCTCCTGCTCTATACGGTCGTGTTCATCGCTGGCACCTTGGTGATGGGCTTTATCTGGGCCTGGGCCCTCGACCGCCGTTCGCGAGCCGAGGGGATCTTCCGCTCGCTCTACCTCTTCCCCATGGCCGTCTCGTCGGTGGCGGCCGGTGTGGTCTGGCGCTGGTTGCTGAACGCCAACCAGGGCAACCAAGCTAGTGGCCTAAACCGCCTATTCCAAAACATCGGCTTGGGCTTTCTCCAAAATGGGTGGACCACCAATGTCACCTTTGGCATCACGGCGATTGCCTTACCGGCGATCTGGCAGATGTCTGGCTATGTCATGGCCTTGTTCCTGGCTGGTTTCCGCGGGATCTCCGATGATATGCGCGAGGCCGCGCGGGTGGATGGGGCCTCTGAATGGCAGCTCTATCGCCACGTCTTATTCCCCCAGCTCTCGCCAATCGCCTTGTCGGCCTTGATCATCTTGGGGCATATGTCACTAAAGGTCTTCGACTTGGTTGTGGCCGTCACCGATAAACACTTCTATCCGACCCAGGTTCCGGCGATCACGATGTATAACTACATGAACGCCGGCAACTATGCGATGGCTTCGGCGGTTGGGGTGATCTTGTTGGTGATCATCGCGATCTTCATCGTCCCCTACCTGATTCACGTTGGGAAGGAGGCGAAATGAGCATCGACACCACCACCGTCCTCACCGGCAAACGGACGGAGTCTAAGTCGGTAACTAAGCAAGGGTTTGACTGGGGTCGCCTAGCTCGCTACCTCATCTTGCTCATTTCGCTGGTCTTCGTCTTGATTCCGGTCTATGTCCTTTTGGTCACCTCATTTAAGTCGGTTGGTGACGCCGACCCCTCCCGGGCTTGGGCGTTCCCGCTCAACTGGTCGATCCAGAGTTGGATTACGGCTTGGAAGGGTACGACCGCCATGCCCTCAGTGGCGGCCGCCCTCGGCCGGACTGCGATGATGGTGATCCCGGCGTCGATCATCTCGGCTTTCCTCGGTTCGATGAATGGCTTTGTCTTGTCGCGCTGGCGGTTCCCGGGCGCCAACATCGTTTTCACCCTAATCCTGTTTGGGATGTTCATCCCCTACCAAGCGGTCATGGTGCCCTTGTTCAAGATGATGGCTTCGCTGTGGACGGCAAAACTCCTGGTTCCGGGGGCACCGACCCTGATCCTGCTCCATGTGGTCTACGGCATTCCGATCACGACCCTGATCTTCCGCAACTACTACCAGAACGTGCCCCAAGAGCTCATCGAAGCGGCGCGGGTTGATGGAGCGGGCATGCTGGGGACTTACGCGCGGGTGGTGCTGCCGATCTCGATCCCTAGTTTCGTGGTCGTCTTGATCTGGCAGTTTACCTCCGCTTGGAACGACTTCCTATTTGCGGTTTTCTTCGGTGGCAACCCCCAGACCCAGTCTCCGGTCACCGTGACCTTGAACCATCTCGCTCATGGCTCGATGCTGTCCGATTACGGGGCGTCGATGGCTGGGGCGCTGATCGCCTCGGTGCCAACCCTGCTGATCTACATCGTCTTGGGACGCTACTTCGTTGGTGGTCTAATGGCAGGGTCCGTCAAGGGCTGAGGCCACCGTCTTGGTCAAGGCATCTTCTAGCTGAACTCGCAGGTGACGTAGTAGCTGGAGCAGACATCGTCAACCGCTGCCAGCCAGCGGTAATCGGCGGAGATCAGCAGAGTCTCCAAGGCCCCCAGCTTTCGAAGCGGGCTAAAGACTTCGAGCGGATTGTCCCGGATATCGAGGACCCGAAGATCGCTCATCCCCGCAAGGGGGCTGGTATCTCTGAGGTTGCTATTGCGCAAACTCAAATACTCGAGGTCGTAAAGGTAGGTCAGGGAGTTGTGATTAAGCTGCTTGCAATCGTTGAGGTTCAAGGTGAGCAAGTTAGGTATGGCAATCAGCCCACTAACGTCACTAATGGGGTTGCCTGACAGGGTTAGGCTCGTCAGTTGGGTCATGCCCGCTAGAGCGCTAAGATCGCTGACTCCCGTACTAGCTAAGTTCAACTGCGTTAACTTGGTCAACTTTGCCAACTGGGCCAGATCGGCGCTCGACAGGGTTTGGCCCGACAGACTGAGCGTCGTGGAGTTCAGGGGGTAGCCACGACCGTTGATGGTGACCATCGGCTGGGTGGGAGTCGGGGTGGGGGTGGTCGGCTTGGTGCTCGGCGCCGTCGGGGTCGCGGTGGTTGGTGTGGTGGTCGGCGTCGTTGTCGCCATGGTCCCAGTGGCGGTGGGGGTCGTCGTTGGGGTCGTCGTTGGGGTCGCTGGGGTGGTGGCTTGGGTTGGGCCGGGGGTGCGGGTTGGCGCGGAGGAGCTAGGGGTGGACCCGGTGGCAATAGGGGTGGTCTCGGTGTTGGCTAGGCCGGGAAATAGTTCCCTGAAGCTAGCGTCACTTTGGGTCATCAGGATCGCGGTGGTGGCGACACTAACTAACAAGAACACACTGACTAGGGAGATGATTAAACCGGTCCGGCGTTTGGGCTTGGGCAGTGGTGGGGGGAGGGTCGGTTGGGTGGAGGTTGTTTTGGTTGATTGGGTGCGCCAGTTGGGCAACCTGATCGCCTTGACGGTGTCAGGCCCGGTGTCGGTCAGGGCCTTGGAGGGGGCGGAAGCGTCTGGAAGGGGAGCGACTGGTAGGGCGGGGATAGCGGCGAGGGCGGTCTGCATTTCCAACG
>JAIRKB010000294.1 GCA_031260385.1 Propionibacteriaceae bacterium
CCTTGGCCCGCTGCGTGGTGGATCTCTCCGGACGGCCATATGCCGTCTGTTCTGGTGAGCCTGAATCCCAGGCGGCGGCCCCAATCGGTGGTGCCGGGGTCATCTATCCCGGTTCAATGACCTATCACGTCATCGAAGCCTTCGCTCTTAACGCCGGGATCTGCGTTCACCTCACCTTGCTGGCCGGTCGGGACCCCCACCATATTGTTGAAGCCCAGTTCAAAGCCTTGGCGCGTGCCTTGCGTAGTGCCGTTCAACTGGATCCCCGCATTAGTGGGATCCCATCCACCAAAGGCGCTCTATGAGCCGGGTCGTGGTCCTTGACTATGGCTCTGGCAACCTCCATTCGGTGGCCAGTGCCCTCGAAGCGGTTGGGGCTGTCGTCCAAGTTAGCGCCGATATCGACCTAGCAGCGCAGGCCGACGGTCTAGTCGTGCCCGGAGTTGGCACCTTTGCTGCCTGCATGGCCTCCTTGACAGCGATTGGCGGTGATCAGGTGATTCGCACCCGGGTCGCCCAATCCCGCCCGATCCTCGGCATCTGCGTCGGCCATCAGATCCTGTTCTCTGCCGGGGTTGAGCAGGGCTCCGCTAGCGCCGGGGTTGGTCTCTTCCCCGGGGCCGTTCAACCGCTGCCCACCCGGCGGCTACCCCATATGGGCTGGAATACCGTCGAACCATCCCCCAAGTCACGGTTCTTCACCACCGGCGAACCCTATTACTTCGTCCACTCCTACGCCGCCCAAGAACGCGCCGATCTCCCACCCGAAGCCATCGCGCTGTGGGCAACCCACGAAGGCCACGCCTTCATCGCCGCCGTCGAAGCCTTCCCGATCCTGTCCACCCAATTCCACCCCGAAAAGTCCGGCCCCATCGGCCTCGCCCTCCTAAAACGCTGGCTCCGCTCCCTCCCGGAACATGGGGACGGTTCCGATGTTCCGGCTTGTCACAGGAGAGATTCATGATCGTATTACCAGCCGTTGACATTCAGTATGGTCGAGCAGTCCAACTCGTTCGGGGAGTTGCCGAATCTGAGCAGGTCTTTGGTGACCCGCTAGAGGTCGCTAAAGGCTGGCGGGCAGCGGGCGCCGAGTGGCTCCACCTCGTCGACCTGGATGCGGCGTTTTCGCGTGGTTCCAATGCCGAGGCGATCGGGCAGATCGTTGCCGAAGCTGGGCTCAAGGTCGAACTGACTGGCGGGATCCGCGATGATGCCAGCCTGGAGCGGGCCCTAGCCACCGGTTGCGAACGGGTAAACATCGGCACTGCGGCGGTCGAGAAACCCGACTGGTGTGATGAGGTGATCGCCAACTTCGGTGAGCGGATCGCGATTGCCCTCGATGTCAGGGGCGAGTCGCTGGCCACTCGCGGCTGGACGGCTACGACTGGCGACCTCTGGACCACCCTTGACCGGCTAAACCAAGTCGGCTGTGTTCGACTAGTGGTGACCGATACCGACTGCGATGGCACCTTAACCGGAACCAATCTCGCCTTACTCGCCAAGGTCATCGCCCGCACCCCGGCGGCGGTGGTGGCCTCTGGTGGGGTTGCCAGCCTCGCTGATCTTGAAGCCCTCGCCGCGATGGACCCTGCCCCCGAAGGGGTGATCATTGGCAGTGCCCTCTATTTAGAGCGCTTCACCTTGCCTCAAGCGTTGCGTGCAGCGCGCGGGGAATCGACAAAGTAGAGTGAGAACGAACAGGAAGAAGGACGACGATGAGCGGTCACTCCAAGTGGGCTACCACCAAACATAAGAAAGCGGCCTTGGATGCCAAGCGCGGCAAGCTCTTTGCCAAGCTGATCAAGAATATTGAAGTTGCTGCCAAGACTGGTGGGGGAGACCCGGCTGGGAATCCGACCCTTTTCGACGCGATCCTCAAGGCCAAGAAGTCTTCGGTTCCCGCCGACAATATCGATCGGGCCGTTAAACGTGGTTCCGGGGCGGAGTCCGGTGGCGCCGACTGGATCAACATCACCTACGAGGCCTATGGGCCCGCCGGGGTAGCGATCCTGATTGACTGCCTGACTGATAACCGTAACCGCTCGGCCTCCGAGGTCCGCGTCGCCGTCACCCGCAATGGTGGCACGATGGCGGATGTCGGTTCAGTAGCCCGGGTGTTCACCCGCAAGGGCATCGTGACCATTAATAAGGCCCAATCCGGTCGGAAGATCACCGAGTTGGATCTCATGGAGGCGACCTTGGAGTCTGACCCTGAAGCGATCAACGATGAAGGCGAGGCCTTCGAAGTGATCTGCGACCCGGCCAAGTTGGTCGAGGTTCGCTCAGCGATCCAAGCCGCGGGGATCGACTATGAAGGGGCCGATACGGGGTTCCAGCCCTCCTTCACGGCCGCGATCAGCGATGTCGAGGTCGCCCACAAGCTCTATAAGATTCTTGATGCACTCGATGACTGCGACGATGTTCAAGATGTCTACTCGAATGAAGCCCTCTCAGCCGAGGTTGAGGCCCTGCTGGAAGAGGACTAGACCCCCCGGGAGGTTGATGATGCTGGTTCTGGGAGTCGACCCGGGATTGACCCGTTGTGGTCTTGGCCTGGTCGACGGTCAACCAGGGCGAGCCCGTCTGATCGAAGCCGGGGTGATCCGAACACCCGCTGGCTTAGACACCGCCAAACGTTTGGTCGCTATCGAAGCCGAGTTGGAACAATGGCTAGAGCGCTGTGCCCCTCAGGTGGTGGCGATTGAGCGCGTCTTCGCCCAACATAACCTGATGACGGTGATCGGAACCGCCCAAGCAGCGGGGGTAGCGATGTTGGTGGCCGCCCGCCGGGGGATCCCGGTCCAGCAACACACCCCCTCGGAGGTGAAGGCGGCGATCACTGGTTCCGGTCGAGCCGATAAACAACAGGTCGGACGGATGGTGGCGCGGATCTTGGGTCTCGACTCCCCACCGAAACCGGCTGATGCCGCCGACGCGGTGGCCTTAGCGATCTGTCAAGCCTGGCGAGGCGCCGCCAACGCCCGGATCGAGCAAGCGAACACCGCGCCGACCAGACCAAAGACCTGGGCGGGGGTCGTTGGGGTGAGAAAGGTCCTCGTATGATCGCACAACTAACTGGGAAGGTGGCCTGGCTGGCCCCCACCAACCTCGTGCTGGAAGTCGGGGGAGTTGGCTTCGCTATTCAATGTACGCCGAACACCACCGCTGGATTGCAGATCGGGGCCGACGCCACCTTACATACCCATCTCGGCGTCCGCGAGGACTCGCTTACGCTTTACGGTTTCGACTCCGCCGCCGAGCGCGACGCCTTCCTGGTCGTCCAATCGGTGACCGGGATCGGCCCCAAGCTCGCCCTCGCGATCGTCTCTCACCTGAGCGCCGGTCAACTGCGACAGGCCATCCTGACCGACAACCTTATCGCCTTGTCGGGGGTGCCCGGGGTGGGCAAGAAGATGGCCCAGCGCATCGTGCTTGAACTAACCGACAAGGCTCTGGCTCTCGCTGAAGACGACCTGGCAACGACGCATACAGAATCGGGTTGGAAAGACCAGGTGATTCTTGGGCTGCAGGGGCTCGGCTACTCCGCCAAGGATGCCAACCTCGCCTGGGATCAAGTGGCGGAGCTCGCCGCCGGAACCTCTGAAGTGTCGGTGTCGACGCTGATGAAGGCGGCACTACGCTCATTGGCGAGGAGCTGAGATGGACACCAACCCCCTATCACCCGACCCGATCCCCGAAGAAGTCGCCATCGAAGCGGCTTTGCGCCCGACGGACCTATCCCAGTTTCTCGGTCAGTTGCGGGTGGTCGATCAATTGGGTTTGCTCCTAGCGGCCGCCAAACAGCGCGGTTCGGTGCCGGACCATGTTCTACTGTCGGGACCACCCGGTCTCGGCAAGACCACCCTAGCGATGATCATTGCCCACGAGATGTCGGCCCCCTTGCGGATCTCGTCTGGTCCGGCGATCCAGCACGCTGGTGATCTCGCTGCCATTCTGTCTGGTCTTGGTGAAGGGGAGGTTCTCTTCCTTGATGAGATCCATCGGATGTCCCGCCCCGCCGAGGAGATGCTCTATCTAGCGATGGAGGACTTCCGGGTTGATGTCATCGTTGGCAAAGGGGCCGGGGCTACCGCCATCCCGCTAGAGATTCCGCCTTTCACCCTGGTCGGCGCCACCACCCGGGTCGGTTTATTACCTGGTCCGCTGCGCGATCGGTTTGGTTTTACCGCCCAACTTGATTATTACGAAACCGAGACCCTGACCCGGATCGTCAAGCGCTCGGCCGCCGTCCTCGAGATCACGATCAAGCCCGGATCGGCTGAAGTGATCGCCTCCCGGTCGCGAGGCACACCGCGGATCGCCAACCGGCTGCTGCGTCGCGTACGCGATTACGCTCAGATCCGCGGTTCCGGGGTAGTCACACCTGACATCGCCGAGGCGGCTCTCGATCTATTTGAGGTTGACCGGCTCGGTCT
>JAIRKB010000108.1 GCA_031260385.1 Propionibacteriaceae bacterium
GGTGCCAACCACCCCCGCCGGGTTAGAATTTCCCCATGGTGTTTACGTTGTTTACGCCGGTTTCCCCCATATCGGAGGATACGATCGCGGAGTTTGGACCGCGCGTTCCGCCAGGGGTGGCTCAAGCTTGGGGGAAATACGGCAGCGGGTTTGTCGGGGACGGTTACTTTCGCTTTGTTGATCCGGGGCGGGCCGCCAAGATGCTGTCCCACCACTCCCCGATCCCCTCCGACGCTGTGGTCTTGTTCACGACCGCGCTCGCGGACCTCGTCGTCTGGTGGAACTCAGTCTTCTTAGTCGTTAAAACCCGCCTCGGTGAGATCCACCCGGAGGCAATCCCCTTTGACCAGATCGTCGACCTCATGGAGGACATTCCCCAGCGTGATGAGGTCTGGGATTGGCATCCCTTCACCCAGGTCCGCGACCGTTTGGGTGAACCCGGCTTCGAGGAATGCTTCATGCACGTCCCGATGCTCGCCCTCGGCGGACGCGGCGATCCCGAGGCGATGCAGACCGGCAACCTGTGGAAACACATCTCCATGATGGTCCAGTTCACCGGCCGCCCCAAAGTCACCCACATCCTCCCCCTCCCCTTCGACCTCAATCGAGGCTTCGCCGACGAAGACGAGGAGCCGTAAACCCCGTTAGCAGGGGTGGACCTATAGACCGGCTTTGTCTAGGAGGGGGCCTAGCTCTTTGCCGGTTAGTTCGCGGGTTTCGCCTTCGGCGAGGTTGCCGAGGCGGATCGGGCCGATCCGCAGGCGGGTCAGGCGTTGAACCTGGAAACCTAGCGCCTCGAGGAGGCGGCGGACGATCCGGTTGCGCCCGGAGTGGAGGGTTAGTTCCAATAGAGTCTTTGTCATCGTACGACTGACTAGTTTCACCTTGTCAGGGCGGATAAAGCCGTCGTCTAGATTGACCCCACGGGTTAGGCGTTTGAGGGTGGAATTATCAACCACCCCGAGAACCTCGACCAGATAGACCTTCTCGGTTTCGAAAGAGGGGTGGGATAGGCGCTGGGCAAAATCGCCGTCATTGGTCAGGATGATCAAGCCAGAGGTGTTGATATCCAGACGCCCTACGTGGAATAGGCGGCCGGCCTTGCGCGGAAAATACTGGGCTAAGGTTGGGCGCCCTTCCGGGTCGTCGAGGGTCGAAACCACCCCACTCGGTTTGTTAAGAGCCAGGTAGATATGGCGGCGAGCGGTCGGCAGACGGGTGCCATCAACGCGAACATGGTCAACCTCTGGGTCGACGCGCGTGCCCAGTTCGGTGACGATCCGCCCGTTAACCTCGATCCGGCCATCCACGATCATCTGTTCAGCGGTCCTTCGCGACCCCAACCCAGCGGCGGCGATGACTTTTTGGAGACGAATCTTGGTGTCGTCTAAATTAGGTTCCATCAGGGATCTCCTCGGCTTCGGGCAGGGTTGGCTCTGCCAGGGTTGATTGCTTTCCGATCGGGAGCGGCGCTTGGTCGCGGGAGACCTCCTCGACGGTGGCCCGTCGCAACTCCTCTTCGAGTTGGGTCGCCTCCGGCAGGTTCGGCGCTAGGGGCGGCAGTTCGTCGAGACTAGTCAAACCCATGCGCTCCAGGAAGTAGGTCGTCGTCCCCAGCAGCCCCGCCCCGCTGGTTTCGTCGCGGGAAACCTCACAAACCAGGTTACGGGAGATGAGGGTCCGCACCACCGTATCGACGTTCACCCCTCGTACCGCCGCAATCCGTGACCGCGAGATCGGCTGCAGATAGGCGATGACCGCTAGGGTTTCCATGGCGGCTTGGGAAAGCTTGCCGTGCTGACCCTCCAGGATCGAGCGCGCGATCGTCTCGGAGTGTTCCGGGCGGGTGTAATAACGCCAACCATCGCCAATATGGCGCAACTCGAAGCCCCGGCCGGTCTCGTCATACCAGCGCGCCAAACGCTGGAGGGCGATCTTGATATCGCCAACCGGCGCATCGAGGGTCGCCGCCAACTCGGTTTCGGTCAGCGGTTCGGTCGCCAAGATCAGCAAGGCCTCAATCGCCGATTCGACCCAGGGAGTATCCGTCATTCCAGCTCCTTTGGCTCATCTTGATCATATTCGTCGGCGATATCGACCATCTCCGTGCTAGCCCCGATCCAACGAATCACCAAGTCAGACAGGGGGTCGAGTTGCTCGAAGGCCACCATATCAACGCGATAGAGTTCCAGGATTGCCAGGAAACGCGCCACGACGACAGCGGTTGACTCGGCATCGGCAATGAGCGTACGGAAGGTGGCGGCTGGGGCCCGCTGCAAGCGATCAGCTAGCAGGTTGGCTTGCTCCCCCACCGAGATTGTCGGGATGTAGATATGCTCGATCGACACCTCAATCTGGGCTTGCGGTGTCATCGCCGACATCGCTAGCTCAGCAAACTGATCCGGGGTGAGGTTTATCTCGACCTCCGGCAGCAGGGAAGCGAACTCGTCTTCTAGCCCACCGGGACGGGCTAGCCGTTTGCCTTGATCCTCGAGGACCGATTCGATCCAGTTAGCGATCCGCTTGAAAGCGCGATATTGCAATAACCGAGCGAAGAGCAGATCGCGGGCTTCGAGTAGCGCTAGGTCGTCTTCGTCTTCGACTTCCCCTTGCGGCAACAGTCGGGCGGTCTTGAGATCGAGCAGGGTGGCCCCGACCACCAGGAAACTAGACGCCTGATCGAGATCCCAATTCTGGCCCTGGTCTTTGATATAGGTGATGAACTCGCCGGTCACCTGGGCGAGAGCAATCTCGGTGATGTCGAGGCGATGTTTGGAGATCAGGGATAACAGGAGGTCGAAGGGACCTTCGAAGTTATCGATCGCCAGGTGGAAGGCGCTCGCTGGCGCATCCAGGACCTCAGTCGCCAGACTCACGAGGCGCCTAGCCGGGCAACGAGGTCAGACTCCGCCCCCTTGACTTCCAACTCCGCTAAGGCGATCGCTAGGGCAGAACGGACGATTCGACCGCGATCGACCGAGATCCCCGCCTGACGCAAGGATAAGCGGGCTTGTTCGAGGGCCATCAACTCCTCAGAGGAGATATAGACAGTGATCTTTTCGTCGTGGCGCACCCGCCCTGAACCAACCCCGGGGGCGGCACTATCCGGTTTGCCGGTGGCGCGGAATAACTCCGACGCCCCAGGAAGGTTGACTCGACTCACACGGCTGGGCATCTCGCGAGCACCTCCCGTGCGAGGGCGCGATACTGCAGGGCACCAACCGAAGTCGGAGCATAGCTAGTGATCGGCTCACCGGCGACAGTCGTCTCCGGGAACTTGACAGTCCGGCGGATCTTGGTTTGGAAAACCACCTCGCCAAAAGCTTCTTCGACCCGATCGATGACCTCCCGATTGTGGACCGTCCGCGGATCGTACATCGTGCCAACGATGCCAATCAGGTGCAGCTTGGCGTTGAGACGATCCTGGACCTTGCCGATCGTATCGGTCAACATCGCTACCCCCCGCAAAGCAAAGAACTCTGCCTCGAGCGGGATCAGCACCCCATCAGCACAGGTCAGGGCATTAACGGTCAGCAGCCCGAGCGAGGGCGCGCAGTCAATGATGATGACGTCGTAGTTCTTCTTCAGGGGCTCAATCACGCGGCTAAGCGAGTGTTCCCGCGCCACCTCGGAGACCAGTTGGACTTCACCGGCCGACAGATCGATATTGGCTGGGAGCAACTCCATCCCGGGAACCCGTGTGGCCAAGATGATGTCGCGGGCATTGGTGCCACGCTCCAGCAACAGATTGTAGATTGACCGCTCTAGGGCGTAGGGGTTGATCCCCAACCCAACTGAAAGCGACCCTTGTGGATCGAAGTCAATTAGCAGAACCTTGCGGCCCAACTCCGTTAACGCAGCCCCGAGATTGATGGCGGTAGTGGTCTTTCCGACCCCACCTTTCTGGTTGCACATCGCAATGACGTACGCCTCGGTCTGCCCCGGATCACGCGGTTTTGGTTCCGGAATTCCGACTAGCTGGTCGATGTCCTCAGCCACGTCTCGTCCCTCCCGAAATAGTAGACATATCTCCCATAGTCTAGTGCAACCCGACACAAGAAAAACCCCCTTCTTTTTGATCGGATCGGTTCTTAGCGCTTCCACAGGTTCGATGACCCGACCCGAGGCGGCCCCCGGTTTCGCGCCTGTCGTCAAGGCATTTTGTATGTCGAATTTCCCGGCATCCAAACCTAAAATAGAAACGAGTTTGGTCAAATCCGCTAGCTTGGTCCCGATAGATCTATACTCGATGTGAACACTAATGCCCCGCATCCGCTTTGGGGTATCAAGAAGTAAGTAGGTTAGTTATGTCCCTTATTGGCAAGGAAATTGCAGATTTTTCGGTTGAGGCTTATCACCAAGGTGACTTCAAGACGATCACCAAAGCCGATCTAGTCGGAAAGTGGTCCGTCTTCGTTTTCTACCCGGCCGATTTCACCTTCGTCTGCCCGACCGAGTTGGGCGACCTGGCTGATCTCTACCCCGAGTTCCAGAAGATCGGTTGCGAGATTTATTCGGTGTCGACCGACACCCACTTCACCCACAAGGCCTGGCACGATGCCTCCGAGACGATCAAGAAGATCGAATATCCGATGTTGGCCGACCCGACCCACGCCCTGAGCCGGGACTTCCGCGTCCTGATCAAGGAGGCCGGTTTGGCCGTTCGCGGTTCCTTCATCATCGCCCCCGATGCCAAGATCGTTGCCTACGAGGTTAATGACCTCGGCGTTGGGCGCAGTGCGGCGGAGCTTTTGCGCCGGGTCCAGGCCTCCCAGTTTGTCGCCGAGCATGGTGACCAGGTTTGCCCCGCCAAGTGGACTCCCGGGGAATCAACCCTGAAGCCTTCCCTCGATCTGGTTGGTCTGCTTTAGGCCATGGATGATCTCTATGATGCCGTAGTGGTCGGCGGCGGGCCAGCAGGCCTGACCGCCGCCCTCTACCTGGCGCGGGCGAGCTATCGTGTCGTTGTGGTCGAGAAGGATCGCATTGGCGGTCAGATCACGATCACCGATGAGGTGGTCAACTACCCCGGAATCCCTCGGGCTTCTGGAGAACAGATCACGGCGATCATGAAGGCCCAAGCGGAGAGCTTCGGTGCCGAGTTCCTCGCTGGGGAGGTCACCGGCTTTGACCTGACCGAGGCGGTCCAGACCGTCAGTACGAGCGCTGGTACGCTCCGTACCCTCGGCCTCGTCTTGGCACCGGGAGGCGAGCCGAAAGCCGCCGGTTTTTCCGGTGAAGCCGACTTCAAGGGCCACGGGGTGGCCTATTGTGCGACCTGTGATGGCGAGTTCTTCTCGGGGCTCGACGTCTTGGTGGTCGGCGGCGGGCATTCGGCGGCTGACGAAGCGCTCTTCCTGACCGCCTACGCCAACCATGTCACGGTCTTGGTCCGTCGCGACACCTTCCGCTGCCCGCGGACGATGGTTGAGCGTCTAGAGGCCAACGAGAAGGTGACGATCCTTTACAACACCACCCTTGAGGAAGTCTCGGGCGATACGGTCTTGCGAACGGCCCGCCTGCTGAACACCCTTGATGGCACCGTCACCGACTCCCGTCCGAGTGTTGGCGAGACCTTCGGGGTGTTCGTCTTCATCGGTTACGCCCCGGCGACTGGGCTCCTTCGCGGGATCGTTGATCTCGACGATGAAGGCCACATTCTGACCGATGACTCCCTCCAAACCAGTCTTCCTGGGGTCTTCGCCGCTGGCGATGTCCGGCAAAAACCCTTGCGGCAGTTGGTGACGGCCGCCGCTGATGGCGCGATCGCCGCCACCGGCCTAGAGCGTCACATCGCCCAGGTCCGCGCCGAGACGGGACTAGTTACGAAACCAGTTTCCCCGACTCGTACGACCTCAGAGTCAGCGCCGGGAACCGAGTCGAGCGCTAGGAGTGGTCTGGGTGATGAAACTGATTTCTTCACCGCCGAGATCCGGGCGCAACTAGATACCGTCTTCACGAAGCTGACCTCCGATTTGGAGATACGGCTCCAGCTTGATGACCGAGAGGTGTCTCAAGAGGTACGAGGGTTCGCCGAGACCCTAGTCTCCTTAACCGACCGCCTGAGCTTGACGATTTCCGACGAACCCTGCCCGCTCGCCCCCCGCCTGTCCCTATGGCGATCTGGTCAGCCAACCGGCATTGCCTTCCACGGCGTGCCCGGTGGCCACGAGTTCAACTCCTTCGTCATTGGTCTTTACAACGCTGCCGGCCCCGGCCAAGCCCTCGATGAGCCCACCCGGGCCCGAATCGCCGCCATCAGCCAGCCGTACGCTCTAAAGATCTTCGTCTCGCTCTCCTGCACGATGTGCCCGGCAACCGTGATGGCTGCCCAACAGATCGCCGCCCTCAGCCCCCACGTCACCGCCGAAGCCTTCGACCTCGCCCACTTCGGCGATCTGCGGACCAAGTTTTCAGTCATGTCTGTGCCCGCCCTGCTGATAAACGACGACCCCAAGGTCCACTTCGGCAAGATGGGTGTGCCCCAAGTGCTGGACCTTCTCGGCGTATAGCGTTAACGCTTGACTCGGATATCAGCGTCAGGTAGTCTTGACTACGAAAACAGCGTCAGATATGTTTGACGTGCTTTTCGTAGTCAAGGAAGGATCGTTGATGCGTTATCACGGCCGAGTCGGGGATGCGGCAGCTCTCGGGCAGATGCTGGCCCAGGCTCGGATGACGGCTGGGCTCAGTCAGCGGGAGATGGCGAAACACTTGGGAGTCTCGCAGCGCTATATCTGGCAGATGGAGTCGGGAGAGCCGAACACCTACGCCATCCGCCTATTCCAAGCCATGCGCGTGGCTGGAATGGCCTTGACAGCCGAGTTTGGAGATCCGAGGCAAGATGCAACGTCTTGAAGTTTGGTTGTACGGAACCCTGGTTGGCACCCTCGAAGGTGCCACCTGGCGGGACTATGATTTTCGAGCCGCTGATGAAGGAGTCGCGCGTTTCGGCGTACTGTCTACCGTACTATCCGAAGCCATCCCGCTGGTCGTCAAGGCTCGCCCGGCCTCCCGAGCCCAGGTTCGGCGCAACTTCTTCGACGAACTCTTACCGGAAGGGATAACCAGGGTCCGACTAGCCCAACAGGCCTCGGTGGAGGTGTTTGATACGCTCGGACTGCTGCGACGCTTTGGGCGCGATACCGCTGGAGCCTTGCAGATATTCGACCCGACGGACCCTTGGGAACCCCCCACCCCTGAGCTAAGGCCCCTCGACGCGGCAGCCGTCAGGCAACTCGCCGACTCAAACGCCAGTTTCCCTCTTGGTAACGACTCCGTCCAGGGACGGATCTCGCTGGCCGGGGTCCAGCCCAAGTTGGCCCTTGTCAAGCGCGATGGCGGTTGGTGGCAACCCCTCGGTGGTTATCCATCGACTCATATCGTCAAGCCCGCCCCCGAACGCTTCCCAACTATGATCTTCGACGAAGAGTACGGCTGTCGGATCGCCCACCACCTCGGGTTACTCGATTACGAGGTCACAATCGTCGAGTTTGCTGGTTTGCCAACGCTGGTCGCCCAGCGGTACGACCGCTCGGAAGTCGCCTGGGAGATTACTCGGCTCCACCAAGAGGACATGAACCAGGCCCTTGGTGCCTCCGGCGACCAGAAATACCAACAGTATGGCGGAGTGACCACCGGCAAGCGGATCGCGACCGTCGTCTCCCGTCATGGGCCCGAGGCGCTCCAGCGTTGGCTGCGCTTGCTGATCTTCGCCTGTGCGATCGGAAACCTCGACCTCCACGGCAAGAATATCTCGCTGCTGCGCCATCCTGACGGCTCCGCCTCCCTCGCCCCTGCGTACGACAACGTACCCCTCCTCCACCAACCAACCAACGGCGAACTGGCGCTGGCGGTCGACAAGGTCTATCGCCTAGCTGATCTGAGAACGACCAACCTAGCCGCAGAAGCACTACCCTGGGGAGTTGACAATCCGATCGACATCATCGACTCGACTCTCGACCAGATCAGCGACTTTGTTGCCCAAGCCAACCCCCTCGGCGGCGCTCACCCCCAAATCACGACCCTCATCACCGCCAACATCACTCGCCTAAGACGCCCACCGAGTTGAACCCTGGATCGTATTCCGTGTCATGGCACAAAAAAGGTGCCATTAACCTGGTAAGGACTTACAATTGTTGGCGAGCGTCGTGACACGCGCCCACGCCGATCCACATGGGAGGTATCCACGGTGGCGACCTACAAATTACCTTGTATTCACTGCGGCCACTTGCTTGACGAGGCTGCCAAACTTTGCTCCAACTGCGCTAGTTCAAGTCCCTTTGGCTACGCCTGCCCGGCTTGCAAGAATCCGGTTGTCCTGACCGATGCCATCTGCTCGGACTGCGGGCGCGGGCTCTACATCGGGTGCCCCTACTGCCAGGGGCGGACCTTCGCCCAACCCCACTGCCAACTCTGCGGCCGCCCCCTGACGGTGGGCTGCACCAACAAACGCTGCTCGGCTCCCCAGTTCTTCGAGAACAAACGTTGTACGGCCTGCGGCAAGAAGATTAAGGCCAAGCTGGCCGCCAACCCCAAGGAGAGATGACATGCAAGCATTCGTTCGGAACTATCAAGACGAATCGACCGATGCTGGATTCCAGTACACCTTCTATTGCGACCGCTGCCATGATGGTTTCAAGTCCAGCTTCATCGAGTCTGCCACCTACAAGAAGGGTCGCGGGCTGCGCAATATCGCTGACGGGGCTGGCATCGTCGGCTCACTATTTGGTGGGGCTATCGGCAACCTTGGCTGGGCGGCTGAGCGGGGCGGGGATCGGATGGCCAGCAATATGGACGGCCGCTCCCCAGCCTGGCGCCAAGAGTACGAGCAGGCTTTCCAGGTGGCTCAGAACGAAGCCAGCCGCCATTTCAAGCGCTGTAACTCTTGCACCCAGTGGGTCTGTTTCTCTTGCTTCAACGATGATGAAGGCTTGTGCGTCCAGTGTGCACCTCTTCAGAACATCGCCGTCGCCAAAGCTCGGGCCGACGCCATGCAGCGCAATATTGACGAAGCCGCCCAGACTGCCACCGTCTGGCAGGGCAAGATCGAGTCCCAGACCACCGTCTGCCCGTCTTGCGGCAAGCCGACCGGTATCGGCAAGTTCTGCAATAACTGTGGGGCTTCCACCGAGATGCGCACCTGCGGGACCTGTGGCGGTCAAGTCGCTTTAGGCGTCCGCTTCTGCTCCACCTGCGGGGCGAATATGGCGGCCCCACCAGCCCCGCCCGCTCCACCGCCGGGAGTCTGTGGCGGCTGCGGTTTCCAAAACGCCCCGGGAACCAACTTCTGCGGCAACTGCGGCAACAAAGTCGGGTAAGCCATGGCCTTCCAAGGCAGTCAACTCGCTTACGATGTCCAAGTTGATTCATCCAGCTTGCGCGGTCCGGCCAGGCTATCGGTTAGCGCCGATGGTCTGGCCCTGACCACGGCTTCCCAGCGCGTGCTCATCCCGTACGCTCACCTAACCGCCTTCACCAGGCAAGGTTACGCCCTCCAGATCACCACTGATGACGAGCGCTACACCTGCAGCGGTTTCGGGGCTCTCCTGGAACCCTTTATCCTCGAACTGACGACGGTTTATAACCAGGCGGTGTTGAAGGGGCTTTTTGTCGGCGGCGAGCCGAGCCTAGTTGCCGAAGGTGATTTTCGCTACCAAGAGGCGGATCGGGGGGCCCAAGGCCGGGCGATCCTCCAGGTTTACGACAATTGCTTGTGCATCCTGCCACCCGACGACCAGGCCCGCCGGGTTCCCTTCGTCTTTGTATCCGACCTTGTCAAAGGCAACTTCGAGCTAACCTTGGTCCTCGCTAGTGGCGAACGATATACCCTGGCTCGCCTCGGCGCCAATACTGATCCGTTCGAGACCTGCATTCGCGGGAAGCTGCACACCCTCCAGCAGAACGCCCTCGACGCTATCCAGCGCTTGGATGCCCGACTCGATCCCAGTCAGCTGACGGCGATCGCCCACCTGATGCCGCATGGGGTCGCCGCCCCGATTGGCGCCCTCGCCGCGATATCCCCGGCCTACGTCGGAGCCCTCGAACATCTGATTGGCGACTCTAGCGCCGCCGAGGAGTATCTGGCTCTGAAGCAGATCTGTGATCCTGACCAGATCTGTGTCGGGATCCGTCCCGGCTTTGATCAGCCCAACGAGGCGCTCTGGTTCATCGCCCCCTCCTCAACCAAGCCGGTCGCCGCCGTCGAGTGGGCGACCAGCGAAGACGAGGCCGCGGCGACCTTCATCTACAGCCTCCAAGGGGACCAAGCCACCTTCGTCGCCAAGATCAACCAAGCCATGGAAGCGATCGCTTTCCGCCGCGAGGTGATCACCATCGCCGAAGAGAAGTTGCGCGACCTCGCCAATGCTGAGTATTACCTGGCGATTCGGCGCACACGGGCAGTCCAACTCTTGCGTTCTGCGCTCACTGGGCGGGTCATCCATTCGTCCCTACAAACCTGGACCAACCAGATCCGCACCCATCTCACCTAGCGAAAGAGCAATCGGCGGTCGGGAGCGCCCGACACAGGATGAGCACGTCCGCAGTTGTTTGGCCTGACCGCGTAAGATTCTGGTGACAAAGGGGACAATGTGAGATCAACTAGTGAGGCGGCCGCCCGCCGCGTCGGCGCTCGTACAACCGCCTTAGGCCACCTCATCGTGCTCGGGCTTTACGCCATCACCTTCGTGGTCTGGGCGCTAACACCGACCAAAGACTCGGTCAGCCTCGTCAGCCAGGTGGCGCAGCTCTGCGCTGCCCTCGCCTTGGTGAGCTTCGCCGCTATCCTCGCCATCTCCACCCGCCACCGCCTGATCGACCACCTCTTTGCCGGGCTCGACAAGGCGTACGTCGGCCACAAGTGGCTCGGCGTCAGCGCCGTCCTCTTCGTGATCATCCATGTGGGACTAGTCCAGTTGAACCGGGCGCTCTTCACCGGCCATGGCCGACGCGGGGACGGGGATCATGTTGGCACGGTCGGGATCGGCAACCTAGCACTCATCCTTTTCCTGGCCCTGATCCTGGTCGCTCTCTTCGCCAAACGCGTTAATCACGAACACTGGAAATCCCTCCACGCTGTCTTCGCTGTGCCCTATATCGTCGGCCTTGTCCACTACGTCGGCTCATCGTCCTATGGCGCCTTCAGCTTGTCACCGCTGAGTCTCTGGTTAGGCGCGATCAACCTGGTCGGTCTGGGCTCGGTGATCTACACCGTTGTCTTGTACGAGTGGGTGGCCTTTGGGACTCGCTACCAGGTGACAGGGGTTCGCAGTGTCGCCAAAGGGGTGGTGGAGATCACCGGACGTCCGCTCGGTAAGGCCCTCAACTTCAAGCCAGGCCAGTTCACCTTCGTCAAGTTCCCTGACCCTGTGCGGACCCCCTCCCATCCTTTCACGATCTCCAGTTCCCCGAAGGCTGATCTGATCCAGTTCACGATCAAGAACCTTGGCGACCATACCGCCGCCCTGGTTGGAGATGTCGAAGTGGGCCAGGAGTTCGCCTTAACCGCCCCCCATGGAGTTTTCGACTACACCAAGGGGGCGAAACACCAGATCTGGCTCGCCGGTGGCATCGGGGTCACCCCCTTCCGCTCCTTCTACTCGTCTGAGATCGCTGAAGACTTCTCGATCGATTTCTTCTACGCCTACCATGGCGAAGCCGAAGGGGTCTACCTCGACGAAATGGCCGCCCTCGCCAAACCGAACCTCCGCGTCCACCTGATCGACGACACCAGCCAAGGCTTCCTCAGCGCCGCCATGATCCTCGAACAGGTCACGACCACCGAGCCGATCGATATCTATTTCTGTGGCCCGAAACCGATGCGCCAAGCCCTGATGACCGGCCTCATCGACTCCGAACTGACGATCGCCGGGTTCCATTACGAAGAGTTCACCTTCGGTCGCTAGCCCTAGGGCTACCAATAGCCGTACAAATGACGATCCCGCAGTTTGATGCGACTGTTCAAACTGCGGGATCGTCCATCGAGAAACCACGGGGATTCGTTCATCGATTCAGTGGAGTGGATCTATCCTCCAAGTCTGTTTATTAGTTTAGAAGGCTAACCTTGCATGAACCTGTACCGGGAAAAAGCCATTGTTCCTGGCATCAGCTCAGGCGGTTTCGAAGGTGAAGACGAACTCGGTCAGGTCATTTTCTGAGCTTTGCGCCGTGATCTTGCCACCGAGTTCTCCGGCGATGGTCTGGGCAATCGCCAAGCCCAACCCGTAACTGGAGTCCCCGCCCATTCTGGCGTTATCGGCGCGATAGAAGCGATCAAAGATCTGCGGTAGGTCGGCTTCAGCAATCCCAGGCCCGGTGTTGCGGACCGCGCAACTGACCAGTTTCTTGGTCCGGGTGACCGCCACTTCGATGGTGCCGGCGTCATTAACATACTTGATCGCATTGTCGTACAACGCGGCAAAGACCTGGCTAGTTAGGTCTTCGTAACCGTCGATCACCAGCTCCGGTTCAAGATCCACGACGATGGTCAGGGCCTTGGCTTGAGCGGAGACCTCCATCGAACTGATGATCCGAGAAACCGTCACGCCAAAATCGAAGGATTGTTTCTCACCTAGCGGCGCTCCAGACTCCAGTCGAGCCAGGGATAACAAACTGGTGGTTAACCGACTCATCCGGTCCATCCCCACCTTCATATTCTCCAACCACTCGCTTTGGCTCTCGACCGTTTCGTCTCGATTGGCCACGAGCACACTGTAGTTCGTCGTCATGATCGTCAAGGGGGTTCGCAACTCATGGGAGGCGTCGGCCACAAACTGCCGCTGCTTATCCCAGGCTTGGGCGACGGGCTCAATCGAACGTTTGGCGAGGTAATAGCTGATGCAATAGATGATCACCAGCATGGCGATGCCAACCAGCAGCAAGGTGGTCAACATCGAACGTAGCGTCTTCGCCGAATCGGTCACATCAAGGAAAACGATCTGGGAGTAACCCGGCACGGTCTCGTGGATTATCCTCCCACCGCTAATGCGCGCCACCATGAAGGGATCAACCTTATAGACCCAGGTTCGCCCGGATAGGACCAGACCGCCGGTGGTCGCGCCATCGAGAGCAATCTCAGCGGCTTCGCGATATTCGGCTGGGGTGAGGCCGAGCACCGAGTCGACGCCGGTTATCGTACGTCTTTCGTCGATCACCAGCACAAAAGACGGCACATAATCCGCCGTTAGGATGGTCGTCGTCTCGTCGTACTCCATATCGCCCGGTAAGGGCAGCGGTGGCGGTCGCAACTGGAAGGAACTAGCGACCCGATCCAACCGCTCCAGGTTATCGGCATTGATCATGCCCATGGTGGCCAGGTAGACCGCGCTGAAAGCAATCAATAACACACCGGTCGTGACAGTCAGGTTGAGAACGAGGACCTTGCGACGCAGTTTTTTAAACATGCTTGCCTCCCCCGCTCGTGGCAATGGCATAGCCCGCTCCCCGGATCGTATGGATGGCAATATCCGATCCGAGCTGAGTCAACTGTTTGCGCAGCCGCGAGACGTGGGTTTCCACGGCATTGTCGTCGGCGTCAGTAGCAAAACCCCAGACCTTCTCGATAATCGACTTCTTCGACACCACGATATTTCGGTTGTCGATCAGGAATTCGAGGATCTGAGACTCTTTGAGCTTGAGAGTCGTAAGACTAGTCCCGCATTGCAAGGTGAGGGTGTGGGGGGAAAACTGAATATCGCCGAAAGCGATCATCCCATCGGCGTTCAACTCCGGTTTGCGCCGATGGAGGGCCCGCATCCGCGCCAGGAGTTCTTCGACATGAAACGGTTTGGCTAGGTAGTCATCGGCCCCATAGTCCAGACCTTTGATGCGATCCTCAACCTGCCCGCGAGCGGTTAACAGGATAACCGGTGCGGTGACATTGCGTCGGCGTAAGGCCTGCAGCACGGCGAAGCCGTCCATCTTCGGCA
>JAIRKB010000068.1 GCA_031260385.1 Propionibacteriaceae bacterium
GGATTCTCGATGAACGTCTTCTCCGCCCTACCCGATGACGTCGACTTCATGATCGGCCAACATGAGGTCGTCGCCGGTCGCTGGCCGCAAACCCCCAACGAATGCCTGGTGGTCTTGACCGAGTCCGGCGGGGTCTCCGACATGATGCTCTACGCGATGGGGCTCCGCGACCCGGCCGTTCTAGACAAGATGGTCGAAGAGATGGCCAATGGGAATCCGATTGAGGCGCCCGCCCCCGGCGATCCGGTCACCTTTGACGACCTCATGAGCGTCGACTTCCGGGTCGTGCCAGCCGCCAGTTTCTATGAGTACGACGAAACCTACAAGGTCTGGACCGATCGCCGCAGCGATCAAACCTGGCTGAAGAACACCGTCGCCGCTGGCCAGACCATGAAAGTCGTCGGGATCGTCAAACCCCTCCCCGGCGAGGTCGGCCTATCAACTGGGCTATGGTATCCCGCCTCCCTGGTCTTCCACCTGATGGATCAGGCGACCAAAGCCGATATTGTCGTCCAGCAACGGACCAACCCGGAGGTGAACGTCCTCTCCGGCAAGACCTTCGAGGAGGAAGCCAAGCGCCCCTCCCTATCGGACTTCGACTTCGCCACCATGCTCAACGTCGATCCGGAAATCCTCGGCGCCTTATTCGGCGGTGGTCTAACCGGAGTGGATTTCTCCGGGATGGATTTCTCCGGCATCGACCTGACAGGCATGGACCTATCAGGCCTCGACCTCTCGGGCATCGATCTATCCCAGATCGGGGGCGGCCAGATGAGCCTACCGGCCTTCGACTTGATCCAATTCCTTGCCGGGATCAATATCGAAGTCTCCTGGAGCGAGCTGCTGCCCCTGCTGAGTGACACCCTCGCCGAATACCTAACCTACGCTCTAGGGAACCTCCCCGACCCCGACCCCGATAACCCAGACGATCCGGGCACCTCCCTGCCAACGATTGATGAACTGCTCAACGGCTTTATCGGTTGGTTCTCGACCTCGGGGGCCCAAGACGTCTTCATGGAACGTCTCGGCGAAGTCGTCAACCTCGAAGACCTCACCGATCAGGTCGCCAAGGCTTTCGGCGCCTACATGGCCCAGGTCATGCAATCGATGCTCGAGTCAATGATGTCAACCCTCCAAACCCAGCTCACGGTCGTGATGCGCGGGATGACTGCCGCCATGCAATCGATGATGACCCAAGCCGTCGGCCAGATTGCCTCCCTATTCTCCTCGCTGAGTTTTGACCCAGCGGCGCTAAGCGATCTGTTCTCCTTCTCAATGCAGCCCGAACAACTGACCAGCTTGTTGATGTCGATGATGTCGAACCAGTCGAACTCGCTGGACTCCAACCTGCGCCAATTGGGCTACGCCGACCCGGCTAACCCATCCAGTATCGATATCTACCCCAAGGATTTCGCCTCCAAGCAGTCGATCCTCGCCACCTTGGACTCCTACAACGACCGGATGCGCGATAGTGATCAAGAAGACAAGGTCGTCACCTATACCGACTATGTCGGCATGATGATGAACTCGGTCACCAGCATCGTGGACACGGTTTCGGTGGTCCTGACGGTCTTCGTTTCGATCTCGTTGGTGGTCTCCTCGATCATGATCGGTGTCATCACCTATATTTCAGTCCTCGAGCGACGCAAAGAGATCGGCATTCTGCGGGCCCTTGGTGCCTCGAAACGCGATATTGGCAATGTCTTCAACGCCGAGACCCTCATCGTCGGCTTCATCGCCGGGGCGCTTGGGATGTTGATCAGCCTAGGCCTGGTCACCCTCGCCAACCCGATCATCTACTCGCTGACCGACGTGCCCAACCTCGCCCAATTGCCGGCAGGAGCGCTCGTACTAATCGCTGTGTCAATGTTGCTGACCTTCGTCTCCGGGCTGATCCCCAGTTCAGCCGCCTCTCGGAAGGATCCCGTGGAGGCCTTGCGCAGCGAGTAGGCTCAGCTCGTCTCGGGGACCTGCAACTCGCTGTGAGCGATCTCTTCGATCGAGACATCGCGGAAGGTGAGGACCTTGGCGGTCTTCACGAAGCGGGCCGGGCGATACATATCCCAGACCCAGGCGTCCGCCATCGACACCTCGTAGTAGATATCGCCTGCTTCCGTACGAACCTTCACGTCAACGTTGTTGCATAGGTAGAAGCGTCGCTCGGTTTCGACGGCGTAGCGAAAGATGCCGATGACATCTTTGTACTCCTTGTACAAGGCGAGCTCTAGCTCAGATTCGTAGGACTCAAGATCTTCAGCACTCATAATGACTTTACTTTAGTCGCTTTCGCCACATTCCCATAGCTCATCCGATGCTGTGGGCAAGGTCCGTGTCGGTCGAGATGACGTTGGTGTAGCGCCGTCGCATAACCTTTGTGCTTGGAAAACTCGTAGTCAGGATAGTGTTCGTCGAGGCTGGTCATGATCCGATCCCGGGTCACTTTCGCCACAATCGACGCCGCCGACACGCAGGGGGCGACCTGATCGGCCTTCCACATTCCCAAGCTCGGCATCGGCAGATCGGGCACGGCAAAACCATCGGTCAAGACGAACGTCGGCGTCACCTCCAGGGTCAAGATGGCCTGACGTAGCGCGTAGAGGTTAGCGGCTTGTATCCCCATCCGGTCGCACTCCCCCGCCTCAACGATCACGCAGGCCACCGCCAAAGCATGGGCGATGATCAGATCATAGAGCCGGTCACGAGCTCGGGCGGTCAACGCTTTGGAATCGTCGAGCCCACCAATTGGCCTAGTCTCCGCCAGGATGACAGCGGCGGCCACCAGCGGCCCAGCACAAGCACCCCGTCCGGCTTCGTCCGCCCCAGCGACCGGCCCTAGGCCAGCCTGCATCAGCATTTGCTCGTAGCCAACGCCTAGTCCACCCCGCTCAGCGGTCATAGACAGGTCCACTGAGCCTGACCGTACGGTGGTGGCACCCCGGTAGGCTCCGGAATCTCCGCGAAGCTAGATGGCGTAGAGAAAGAGTTCCACCGTGACGGCGGCCAGACAATCGCTACCGTCACCCCCTGGATCGACTCCAGGGAAGGAAAGGTTAGATCCGGGGTTGACAGCGGGCCTCGGCACATGTGGTAACGCGAGTCGGAGGACCGGTCACGATGGTCACCAAGGACAAAGACCCGGCCTTCCGGCACAACCACATCGAAAGGCATCTGGGCCACCGAAGAGTTCTCGACGTAGAGATACTCAGTCTCATTGAGGGACTGTCCGTTGACGGTTATTCGCCCGAGGTCATCGCAACAGGTTACCCGATCCCCCGGCAAACCGATCAAGCGTTTGACAAGATATTGCTCATCCTGAGGGGGCAACACCCTGAGGAAGGCGAGGCCTTTCTTCCACCAGGGCACCTGGGTTTGCGAGGGCTCTAGCCAACCCAGGTCATCGCGGAACACCACGATGGCACCGCGTTCGATCGTGCCCGGCTTCCAAACGACGATCGAATCACCCTTCTTAAGGGTGTTCTCCATCGAGGTGGAGGGGACTGAGTAGGGCTGGACGAGAAAGATCCGCGCTAGGGCGACGACCAGGAGGGCAATGATGAAGTAGAGCGCAAACTCACCAAGCCAGCGTAGAAACACCTTCCAAGCCGGACGCGGTTTCGCTTCCGGCTCGGCGGTGGTGATCTGGTCGGTGGAAGATTCTTGCGTCATCTGGGCACCCCGTTAAGCTCGCGGGGGAGCTTACTTGAACCGCTTCTCTTTGATCTTGGCTTTCTTACCACGCAAGGCGCGTAGGTAATACAGCTTGGCCCGCCGGACATCGCCCCGGCGTTCAACCTCAATCCGATCAATGATTGGGGAATGGAGGGGGAAGGTCCGCTCGACACCGATCCCGAAGGATAGTTTGCGGACGGTAAAAGCTTCTTGGACTCCGGACCCAGTCCGGGCGATCACGACGCCGGCAAAGATCTGGATACGAGAGCGCGCCCCTTCAACGACCTTGACATGGACTTTCACGGAGTCACCAGGCCAGAACTCGGGGATATCTTTGCGCAGGGACTCGGCGTCAATCGCCGAAATGAGCTGATTCATTATTACCTCCAGGTGCCACAGGTCACCATAAGTTTGTTGTCGAGGCCCGAGGCTTCCCCCTGTGGCAGGAACCGTACGGACGCAAGGGTCAATCTTGCCATAACTGACCCTCACTCGCCAACTATATTAGGTATAGTCTACTGGCTAAGACAAAAACCCGCCGCTATCCACGAGGATAACGGCGGGTCTAAGGTCCGCGTCGAGAAAGACTCAGACGGACTTGAATAGTGAGGCGAACAGATCGCGGTTGAGTTGGGCGATCGACTCCAACGGAACCTTCTTCGGGCAGACCGCGGCGCATTCGCCAACATTCTGGCAACCACCGAAGCCAACTCCATCATGAGCCGCCACCATCGCCTTAACGCGACTATGCCGCTCCGGCTGGCCTTGCGGCAGGTTGGCGAGGTGAGTGATCTTCGCCGCCGTGAACAACATGCCAGACCCGTTCGGGCAGGCCGCTACGCAGGCTCCACAACCGATGCAGCAGGCGTTATCAAACGCCCGATCGGCTAGATGTTTCGGCGCTGGTGTCGAGTGGGCTTCCGGGGCTGAACCAGTGTTCGCCGAAATGAAGCCCCCGGCCTGAATGATCCGATCAAAAGCCGAGCGGTCGACAACGAGATCCTTGACGACCGGGAAGGCTCCCGCCCGCCAGGGCTCGACCTCGATCACTGCGCCATCAGCGAAGTAACGCATGTGGAGTTGGCAGGTTGTCGTCGCGATCGGCGACTCGTACCGTCCATGAGCGGAGCCCTTGATCACAACCCCGCACATCCCGCAGATTCCCTCGCGGCAATCGGAGTCGAAGGCGACAGGCTCTCCACCCTTGGTTGTGAGATCCTCGTTCAGCATGTCGAGCATTTCCAAGAAACTCATGTCCTCAGAGACATCATCGAGCCGATAGGTCTTCATGGACCCCTTGGCGTCCTTATTGGCTTGACGCCAAACCTTTAACGTAATTTTCACTTGTAACTCCGTTGCTTCAGCTCGATGGCCTCGTAGTTCAGAGGCTCCATATGAAGGATTGGGGCTTCCCCGTCACCGGCATACTCCCAGGCCGCCACATAGGCGAACTCGTCGTCGTGGCGTAGGGCTTCGCCGTCCTCGGTTTGCGACTCACGGCGGAAGTGACCACCGCAAGATTCACGCCGATTCAGAGCGTCAATGCACATCAACTCAGCTAGATCAATGAAGTCGATCACCCGACCAGCCCGTTCGAGGGCCTGGTTGAAGTCGACGCCAGTGCCCGGAACCTTGACATTGGTCCAGAACTCCTCGCGCAGGGCACGAATCTTCTCGATCGCGATCTGTAGGCCCTCTTCGGTCCGTTCCATACCGCAGTACTCCCACATAATCGCCCCGACTTCACGGTGGAAGGAGTCAACCGTCCGCGTGCCGTCAACGGCCAGCAACCGATCGACGCGGGCTTTCGCGGCCTCAAGCGCCTCAACGGCGGCCGGGGTCGCATCGTCGATCTTCTCGAAGGGGCCATCAGCCAGATAGTCGTTGATCGTGTTCGGCAAGACGAAGTAGCCGTCACCGAGACCCTGCATCAGCGCCGAAGCGCCGAGGCGGTTAGCCCCGTGATCGGAGAAGTTGGCTTCGCCAGCGACGTACAACCCAGGAATCGAGCTCATCAGGTCGTAATCAACCCACAGCCCGCCCATGACATAGTGGACGGCCGGGTAGATCCGCATTGGCGTTGCGTAGGGATCTTCACCGGTGATTTGTGCATACATATCGAAGAGGTTGCCGTAGAGCTTCTCGACGGCTGCCTTGCCCAGGCGAGCGATCGCGTCGGCGAAGTCTAGATAGACCCCACGACGCCGCTGCTGGGAGACACCCTCCTGGGTGACCTCGCTGATCAGCGGTCCCACCCCTCGGCCGTCATCGCACATATACTTCGCCTGGCGGCTAGCAATATCGCGTGGCACTAGGTTGCCGAAGGAGGGATAGATCCGCTCTAGGTAATAGTCGCGGTCCTCTTCGGGAATCTGGCGCGGATCCTTCTCGGCATCCGCCGGATCCTTGGGAACCCAGATCCGACCATCGTTGCGCAGCGATTCCGACATCAGGGTCAGCTTCGACTGGTGATCACCCTGGACTGGGATACAGGTCGGGTGGATCTGCGTGTAGCAAGGGTTCGCCATGTAAGCGCCCTTGCGGTGTGCCCGCCAAGCCGCCGTGACATTGGACCCCATCGCGTTAGTCGACAAGAAGAAGACATTGCCATAACCACCGGAGGCGAGAACCACCGCGTCGGCATACCAAGCTTCGATCTTCCCACTGATCAGGTCGCGGGTGACGATCCCCCGGGCCTTACCATTGTGAACAATCACTTCCATCATGTCGTGACGAGAGTGCATCGTCACCGTCCCAGCGGCGACCTGACGTTCCAGGGCCTGGTAAGCGCCGATCAGGAGCTGCTGACCGGTTTGGCCGCGGGCGTAGAAGGTACGTTGGACTTGCACCCCACCAAAGGAGCGCGTATCCAACAGCCCACCGTACTCACGAGCGAAAGGCACGCCTTGGGCGACGCACTGATCAATGATGCCCGCTGAGATTTCCGCCAAGCGGTAGACATTGGTCTCGCGAGCGCGATAGTCCCCACCCTTAACGGTGTCGTAGAAGAGCCGGTGAACCGAGTCATTGTCATTGCGGTAATTCTTCGCCGCGTTGATCCCCCCCTGGGCCGCGATCGAATGGGCCCGCCGAGGCGAGTCCTGATAGCAGAAGCTGTGGACGTTGTAGCCGGCTTCACCAAGAGTGGCCCCCGCCGCCGCGCCCGCCAAGCCCGTACCAACAATGATCACTGTCAGCTTACGGCGGTTGGCCGGGTTAACCAGCTTGGCTTGGAGCTGGCGCGCCTGCCATTTCTTATCAATCGGGCCCGCCGGAGCCTTGGTGTCGTGGATATCCGCACCGAGACTGAAGTAGGTGCTAGGTTTCGATTTCTTTGTCACAGCCATGATTAGATCACCCATCCTAGGAATACAGCGGTAGCCGGAAGCAGGAAGCCCACAAAGAGCAGCGCTGCAAAGAAGTAGGCCAGCAGGTTAAGGGTCAGCCGCGAACTTGGGCCGACATTGGCACCAAGCGTGGTGAAAGCCGACCAGAAACCGTGTCTCAGGTGGAAGCAAACCAGCAGCATGAAGACACCGTAGGCCGCGAAGACCCACCAGACCTGGAAGGCCCCAACGTACATCGAGTAGGGGTCTTCGAATTGATATTCGAAGCCCGGCGTGAACGTACCGGTGGTGAACATGAGGATGTGGAAGCTAATCAGGGCAATCAGGAGTAACCCGAACCACCGCAACCACCTCACCGAGAAGGTCTGCTCCTTACGCTTTCTGCGGACGTACGGAGTGCCGCGTCCCCGCAGGCTCGCCTGAGTCAACCGCAAGGCGCAATAGAGGTGTAAGACAACGCACAGGATCAAAAAGATCCTAAACAACCAGATAAACCACCCGTGGGGCAGAATCGGGTATAAAAGGTCTTGTTTCAGCCACAGCGCGTAATGGTTATATTCAGCGGGACCAGCAAAGACCTTGAGATTTCCAAACATGTGCATAAGGAGAAAACCAACTAGCACCAACCCTGTGAGTGCCATGATGGCCTTTTTCACGACGGTGGAACGAACCGCTTTCTGTTGCACGCTCATAGTAGTAGGTGTCACAAGCCCAACCCTATCGAAACTTGCCACCAATGTGGGACCTTTCCACCGCCTGGTCATTTGGGAGTTTTCCAGAGCCAGGCTTGGATTTTCCGGAACCTGTTACTTAGTGAGAGGGGGACGACCCCCGCCCGGTCTAACAAGCCAAGAGGGGGACGACCCCCTCACCCCCGCCGACGACCTCGGGTCGTCGAAAGGGACTCCTGCCGACGGATTTCTTGGGGTTTCCTGAACCTGTTACCAACCGAGAGGGGGACGACCCCCACACCCCCGCCGACGACCAAGGTCGCCGAAAGGAAATCCCTTCTGGCGGGATCCTAGCGTTTCCTAATCCTGTGGTTTTCCTGAAGGTAGTATGTAATTTGTCCCACTAACAGACACAGCGCTTGCACATTGACTTGTACGGCTGTTAGCTTGGAGATTCGAAACGGGAAAACAAGGCTGGACGCATTAGGGAGCAAACAGCCTGTTGGGGCTATCGGAGCAGTGATGTCACGTATGGTAAGGCTGTGTCATCTCCCTTGGGGTGAGACCAAGTCTGATCCTCATGCCCACTTTTCTTTGTTTTCGAACCATATTGGTCTAACCAACTCAACAATCGTTGAAACCACAGAGGAGGAAGTCACCACAACCACCCCCGTGAACGGTGATTTTACATCCACCCAAGTAATACCCTCCTCTGTGGTTTCCCCCACCATTGACAAGCCCCTGTTGTTAAAGACTGTACTAGCCACAAACACCCCGATCCTCCTGCACAGTTCAGGTGGCGCCGTGACTAGGCCAGTCGCTGGTGCGGGGATTCCCCGTATGGCCGTCACTTCGCTCACGACCGGAGTTGCCAGTCTCCGCAAAGCACACCACGCAACAAAGGTGTGAGCCAAGCGACGCCCATCCAAGTGGGGCATGCCGATCACGCACGGCATGCCCCACCACTTTATTGAGCCGGAGGGGGGCCGACCCCCCTGAACCCCCCGCCGCCAACCATCCGGTCGGCGTCTTTCTTCGGAACGGGGGACGACCCCGTCCGGTGACCGAGAGGGGGACGACCCCCTCACCCCCGCCAGCGACCAAAGGCCGCTGAACCCCCCGCCTCTAACCATCCGGTCGGCGTTTTTCTTCGGAGGGGGGACGACCCCGTCCAGTGACCGAGAGGGGACGACACCCTAATTAAGTGCCCAGTTGGACATCCCAAAACCAAGCCGGTATCGTTGGTACTCGAAATTGGGGCTATGGCGCAGTTGGTAGCGCGCTTCCATGGCATGGAAGAGGCCACGGGTTCGAATCCCGTTAGCTCCACAAAT
>JAIRKB010000071.1 GCA_031260385.1 Propionibacteriaceae bacterium
TGCTTGTTTGAGTACGTCTACCTGGCCCGTCCAGACACGGTCTTGAATGATCGGTTGATCCACGCCGTGCGGGTTAAGGTCGGCAAACTGCTAGCGGCCGAACACCCGGTCGAGGCCGATCTGGTGATCACCTGCCCCGATTCGGGCACCCCGGCGGCGATCGGTTACGCGGCCGGTTCTGGTATCCCGTACGGTCAAGGCCTCGTCAAGAACGCTTATGTTGGGCGGACCTTCATCCAGCCCACCCAGACCCAACGCCAGCTCGGGATCAGAATGAAGCTCAACCCGATGCGCCAAGTCGTCCAAGGCAAGCGTGTCGTGGTGGTCGATGATTCGATCGTGCGCGGTAACACCCAGCGCCAAGTGGTGGCGATGTTGCGCCAGGCGGGAGCGGTGGAAGTCCACATTCGGGTCGCCTCACCACCCGTATTATGGCCTTGTTTCTTTGGCATCGATTTTGCTGATCCCGAGGAGTTGATCGCCCGCAGTCTTGATGTCGAAGGGATTGCCCGCTCGCTGGGGGCTGATTCGGTCGGTTATGTCTCGCTAGAATCGCTGATCTTTGCCACCCATGTTGATCCTGATGATCTATGCCGCGCCTGTTTTGACGGCCGGTATGTCGTGCCTGTGCCGAGTGCCCGCGCCGAAGGCTTAGGCCTCGATGAGCAAGGGCTTGGTCAAGCTTGTCTGAAAACCCTGGTGAAAGAGGTATCGTGACTCAACCCTCAGCTTATGCCCTAGCTGGTGTGGACATTCGGGCTGGCGATCGCGCCGTTGAACTGATGAAACACTATGTCGCGGCGACTAATCGCAGTGAGGTGATCGGCGGCCTAGGCGGTTTCGCCGGGCTCTGGGACGCCTCCGCCTTGAAGGATTATCGTCACCCGGTGTTGGCGACCTCCACTGATGGGGTGGGCACCAAGGTGGCGATCGCCCAAGCCCTCGATATCCACGACACCGTTGGTTACGATCTGGTCGGTATGGTGGTTGATGATCTCGTGGTTGTTGGCGCAAAGCCCTTGTTCATGACCGACTACATCGCCTGCGGGAAAGTCGTACCAGAGCGAATCGCCAGCATCGTTAAGGGGATTGCGGCGGCCTGCGTCGAGGTCGGGGTCACCCTGCTAGGCGGCGAGACCGCTGAACATCCCGGATTACTCGGCGCCGATGAATACGATGTCGCTGGGGCAGCGACTGCGGTCGTGGAACGTGACGCCCTCCTCGGGGCCCATCGAGTCTGCGCCGGTGATAGTGTGATCGCCCTAGCCTCCTCTGGCCTCCATTCGAACGGTTTCTCGTTAGTCCGGAAGGTCTTGCTTGAACAAGCGAAAATCGGCCTGGACACCCACATTGACGAGCTGGGACGCAGTCTTGGGGAAGAACTGCTCACCCCGACACGGCTCTACACCGCCGACTGCTTGGCGGTAATTGAAGCGGAAGCGGTCCACGCCCTGAGCCATATCACCGGCGGGGGACTAGCCAATAACCTTGCTCGCGTCATTCCCGACCACCTTCAGGCGGTCATTGACCGTTCAACCTGGGTGCCCGCCCCGATCTTTACCCTAGTCCAGCGCCTTGGCGCCATCTCCCAGGCCGATGTTGAAGAGACCTTGAACATGGGCGTCGGCATGGTGATCATCTGCCCGGAGCCCTCGGCGGCGGGGGTCATCGCCCACCTGGGAGCCCGGGGGGTGGCTGCTTGGCAAGCCGGAGAGATCGGTAGCCGCCTGGAGCCTACCGACGATGCGGTGAGGCTAGTGTCGCGTTAACACCCGAACCCGCCGGTGTACGGCGTGCCGTCGGCATATTGACACTTGGTTTCCGCTGGGCGGTCAACCCGAACCGGGATGCCATCCTCGAAGACTACGATGCCCCAGACCATGGGGTAATTGGAGTCGGAGACGATGGCGTTGCCATCCGATCCAATCTGACCAGTGAGCTCGTTCGCGGTCAAACCGTAGTCAATGCCATTGGTGCAGGTGGTGATCGAGGAGACTCCCGCCGAGCCGCAGATGACCAGCGAGACCGAGGATCCTTGGACAGTAACCAGCCCCAAAGAGGCGATCGCCGGGCCAACCTGGACTAGCGGGACGCCGTCAGGACTCTTCGTTAGCTCGTATTGCCCGGGGCCAAGATCAAGTTCGTAACGGGGATCAACCCAGACGAAGACTAGAGGTGGCAGGGTTGATGCCTCGTCGCCGGTCATCCGAATCCGATACAGCCCATCTTCGCCTAGGCCATCCAACTTCGCTGGGGCAAATAGCGGCAGATCACGCAGAGCGTCTTCATCGGTTCCGGCCATGCCCACTAGCGATAACCACTCAAGGTCGGTGGTGACGATGGTTTCAATACCATAATCAGTTGGGCGGAGAATCTCGACTCCCTCTCGGGGATCACCAGCCGGTCTACCGTCTTCGTCAAGCGGGATTTGAGCATATTCAAGATAGAGATTCCCAGAGGCGTCAGTCACCGGTGAAGCGGGCTGGTATGTGGTGAGGGATGGTGGGATGCCTCGGCTCGGCCAGGCGACGTCGATACTCCACTTTGTCCATTGGGTAACGCCAGTGGCATCCATGATAAACGCCGAGTAGCTACCGGTCTCGTCGAGACAGGTCGCCAGCAAGACTGGCCCCCAAGCCGGGTGGTTGAACTCTTCCGCCCCCGTTATCGTGGCGTTAAAGCTAGAGGAGCAGTAGAGGTCGGCCGCGGCGCGGAGATTCTCTAACTGAGTGCCACCAAGTGTCGGGTTCGGTGAGCCGCTCCCGCTACACCCGACCAGCCAAAAGCCCAACACCACACCAACGATTAAAGCGATGTATCGACGCATGAATCCTCCTTTACCGGAATTACCCCAATAATAACTTACACAGGAAACAGGAGTATTGCCGAATTCTCGCCGAGCAGGATGCACGGAGTCAGTAGCAAGGGCTGTCAAGCACCCTACCGTCAGGTAGTTCGCAGATGTTGTCGGTCGGCCGGGACACCCGAACGGGCACTCCGTTCTCAAACTCGACAATTCCCCAAATAGGCGAGTCGACTCCCGATGTGACCAAGGCGTTGCCGTCGGCGCCAGTCTCGCCGAGCAGCATCCCTGCTGTAAGGCCGCCATCGATTCCGGAAGTACACGTGCGCAATACCGAGATCCCCATGGAGCCACAGTACGTCAGCGATACTTCGGATCCGGAGACGGTTATCAAAACCACACTGCTCTTCGCTGGACCAATATCAATCTGAATCTCACTAGCAGACCCGCGGATAAACAGGAACTGACCCGGAGCTTGTCCCATTTCGTATTTTTCGCCGGTCCAGACAAAGACCAGGGTTGGGTGCGGCTTGTCGTCGTTGACCATCCGAACACGGTAGAACCCGTCGGCACCAACT
>JAIRKB010000110.1 GCA_031260385.1 Propionibacteriaceae bacterium
GGCGAGCTTGATGGCTTCGACACAGGCCTCCGGACCGGGGGCGGCGAAGATATCGCCAACCACCGACACGTCAACCATGCCTTCGCCAACGAACCCCGACAAGGCCGGTTCGTGGCCCGCACCGCCTTGGGTGACGATCGTCACTCGATCAGCGGCGGCTAGTTTCTTGTTGATTACCATCCGGCGTGGGCCCAACTCGACTTTCGCTTTATGAGCGGCAGCGAACCCTTCGAGGAGTTCTTGGGTTAGGTTATCCGGCTCGTTAATGAATTTCTTCATTTTCATATCTGATTACCTCCTTGGGTAAGTTATTGGGTGAGGCCTGCCTCCAGACCTTTAAATAGCAAGGCCGTACTCATCGCGCCTGCATCGGGGGTGCCGAGGGTGTCTTCACCGTAAAATCGTGCCCGTCCGTACTTCGAAACCATCTTTTTGGTGGCGTCCGCCCCGGAACCAGCCGCGGTCGCCGCCGCCAGCAGGATTTCGGGCACATCACCTTCACAGACTTGGGCCGCCGCAACGGCCGGTAGCAGGGCATCCATCATGGTTTTATCGCCGACGCGCGCCTTGGTCGTCATCTCCATCAGCTCGCCGGCACAAGCCAACATCGCGCGGAGGGTTGACGCGTCAATCGTGTCGGTATCGTCACGTAGCGGTTCGGCGAATCCCTCGAAGATGGTGCCATAGAGCGGGCCTGCGGAACCACCACCAATCTCGGATATTCCCCTCGCCAATTCGTTCAGAAATCCCTTCACGGATTCATCATCGCCCCATTCATCAACGCGGCGGCGAATTAGCCCAGCAATTTTCTTGGCTGCCATTCCATGGTCGCCATCACCGAATCGAGAGTCGATATCAGTGAACAAAGCAATGTTGGCTTCCCAGGTTTTGGCCACACTCTCCAGTAGGGCTTTGATTTCAACTCGACGAAGTAACATATGTAACCCCTTACCTGAGCACCTCGCTAAAAATCCACTATACTAGGCTGATTCTTCCGCCTGCAACGGTTACTTATGTAACTGGGTGATTTCAACTGGATATGGCGTTCTTGGCCACCGCGAGGGCCTGTTTAACCAAGGATTCCCGGGCCACAATATGGGTGATCACCCCCGTGCGCAGCGCCCCAATCAAAGCCCTAACCCCGACATTGGCAGCGCAAATCCCAATCACCTTCGGGGCGGCCCGCAGCGGTTCCACCGGAATCTGAATGACAAAGTCCTGGTCGGAGTCGATGATCTGCCCCGCGACATTGAAATAGTAGGCGATCATCCGACCGACCGCCCGATGCTGGATCAGCCGATCACCATAGCGGGCGCCGGAAGCAAAGTCGGGGGTTGAAGGGTGATTCGAGATATTAACCAAGGCAATGTCGAGACGGTCCCACTCGCGCCGAATCGCCTGATAATGCGCGGTTTGATAGATCAGATCTAGCTCGCTGCGCGTCTCCGCGAAAGCCGGCGTGTGAAGAAAGTACGGTGAAGACTTCGTCTGCTGGGCCATGATCCGGACGTTCTCATTGGAGTGGTAGTAGCGGATGGGCACCCCGAAATTTCCCACCAGTGGACAGATGGAGACGATCGGCCCCCGCACCGCTGGGCGGGCTTCCAAGTCCGCCACCATGATGCCAATCACCTGCCCCCAACCCAAGCCCAGCCGTCCTCCACCCAACTCGTCGATCAGCCCGAGCGCCCGCTCCCCTAGCGCTTGGTTCGTGCTCCGATCATCACTGCCATCGACCACCAAACCCCCGCCGCCAATCTCAAACACCGACTGGGCTTCTTCGAGGGTCAGCAATCCCGTCGGCAACTTGGAGTGGATCTTGACCTCGACCACCCCCGCCTCCCGCGCCTCACTAAGCAGTCGCGAAATCAACGGCCGCGAAATCCCCAAGGTCTGAGCAATCTCCGCCTGCGACAACTGCTGTTCGTAATACATCCGGGCGACCCGCTCCAGCCGCATCAACTTCTCTCGCCGCATACCCCAAGATTACAAGACCACCGGGTGATGTTATGACCGCCGTACATTCAGGTCAGCGAGGCTGGCCAGACTGCTCGGAGTCAGCCGACGGCGATCAATGCGCTATGCCCGCTTGGCCTTTAGCACGAAGGACTCGGGGTCGACGATCACTCGGGTGTGCTGGCCTTCCCCGATCAAGTGGTCACCCTCGCGGGCTGAGACTGCGAACTCGATTTGATTCCCGGTAACACTTACGATCGTCGCCGTAGCGGAGACGGTCGCGCCGACCAAGCTGGCAGCGAGATGCCGGATCGCGACCTTCGTCCCCACGGAGGTTAGTCCCGGCTCAAGGGTCTGGTGGAGACATTCGTACGCCGCCTGCTCCATCAGCGCAATCATGGCCGGTGTCGCCAGAACCTCCAACCCGCCAGAACCAATCGTACGAGCAGTCAACGACTCCCCAACAACCGCTCCCACCGTCCTCGAAAGCCCAACGACGAGCCCAACCCTCTGATCAGCCATACCCCATTCTGACACAACCCGGTTCGAGCTCGTTCCAGGGCGTACTTTTTCTCCAACATGCCGAACTATCACGCCGTGGGAGCACCGTCAGTCACTCCCTAGCCATGGGGAACTAGGCGATCGCCCAGGTAGCGTGGGGGTCTCGCGGAGACTCACCCTTCCAGACGACTAATCCCGCTGCCCGCAAAGTGGTCAGATGCCGAATTACCGTCGGTCGACTGTAGCCGGACAACTCTGCCACCTCGCCGGTCCCTAGTGGGACACCGGCTTGCCGGACTAACTCCAGGATGTTCGCAGCGCCCTTAGGGAGGCTACGCGTGCTAGCAGCCGGGTTGGCAAACAAGGTGAGCAAGACATGACCGGAGGTTTGGTTGTAGACCGGTTCAGACAAGCCACGCTCGCGCATCCAGCCAAACATGCGTTTTATCCCTTCACCCAACTCGTAGGCATACCCCAGCTCTGCCATCACCCGAGCAATACGCGGATTTCGGGCATAGCGCATAATCGAGGTGGGGTTGTTGGGATCGGCGAAACTGGGGAATCGTCCGGGCGAGGATATTTCGATCCGATTCGGGAATAGTTCGACCCGGATATGGTCGCCTTGGACAGAGTACGAACGGTGAATGACCGCGTTGACTAAGCCCTCTAGCCAAGCTTTTCTCGGAATCATTGGTAGGGCTTCAAAACGCCCGGAATCTCCTAAGGCATTTCGTTGCGGTATCCACTCGTCAATCAACTTCGAGGCCTGTTCAATCTGTTGCGGGAGAGTCCCTTCGCAACGTGCGTCTCGGTCGACAAGTAGGCTCAGAGCGGCACCGGTGCCACGCTCTGCCGCCCCGTACTGGAGAACTCGAACATGAGCATTCGGGAAACCTCGACTTGGATGTTTGGCAAACATCAGCCAAGCCGCTACTCGCAAGTTGCCTTTGGCATCAATCAGGTCGCGAGCCGCTAACATCGACTCGACCGTGGCAGCGCCGATGAGCTTCTGATATGTCCTAGTAGCCTTAGTGTCGAGATCTTTGACACCAGAGTCATCTAAGGCTGTGGCGCTGAAAACCTCGGTGCCACGATCATAGGCCAGTTCTCGTCGTTGAGCAAACGAAAGCTTCCGCGACTCATCCCCAACTCTTAGGTAGACCTCACCCCCGGCAGTCTCGTGGACCGAGCTACTGGGCTCAATTTCGACTAGGGCAATCGCGCCTTGTCCAACATCGATTTGATGAAAGCGCGTTCGTACGGTCGGGGATGTGAAGTCAATGGCAGCTTGCCGTATAGCATTGAGCTTCTGGTTGTCCAGGGGTTCCGCCTGGCCGGAACGGATACCAACCGCGATGTACCCACCCTCAGCATTTGCAAACGCCACCAGGGGTGCCGCCAGATCACGCGGCGCGACCCGTCCTGATTTGCGATCAAACCACTGATTCTCTGGCATCTGGGCAAGCAGGTCTACAGCCTGCTCACCAGATAGCGAAAGAGCTTCTTCAACACGTCTTAGGTTCACACTCTAACTCTAACATTTTTAGAGTAGTTTAGAGTAGAAAGAGACGCGTAAAGTCGAGTTGGAGGGTTACTCTAACTCTAACAATTTTAGAGTAGCTTAGAGTAGAGGGTGGTTTTCGGTTCTGCCTTAGCCTCCGAGGCGGACTAGGGGGACGATGCCGAACTGCATCAAGGTGAAGACGATGCCGATGGCGAAGGTGACGAGGGCGACCCAGGTGGAGGCGCGAGCGAGGGCGATTCCATTCTGGCCGCTGGTCGCGATTTCGCGACGGCCGCGGGTGAAGGAGATCAGGGCCCAGATCGCGGCTCCGAAGGTGAAGAAGGCGGCGATGGCGGCGCCTCCGGGGATGTAGGCCGCACCGGTCAAGCCGAAGATGATCGCGCCGGTGCCGATGAAGACCAGCACGGTTAAGCCGATCAGGATCTTGTCGTTCCAACCCATGAGGTGCTCGAAACCAGCGTGGCGCTCGGGGTCTTTCGGGATCTTCACGAGCAGGAAGAGCACCAGACCGATCGCCAGCAGAATGCCGAGCCCGAGCACGCCGTACATCGTTGCCCCAAAGCCAACGACGAAGACCGTCCAGATGGCGGGGTGGAGGACGCCGGTGACTTCACCGGTGGTTGCGTACAAGCCGAAGATCTCCCCTTGCATGGTGGACGGGGTGAGCCGAGCGAGAAGTGTACGGCTGGCGGCTTGGGCCGGGCCGACCGCAGCGGACAAGAAGGCGCCACCGATCCACAAGATGATCTTGCCAGCGAAAGCGAAAGCGAAGACGAACAAGGCCATGCCGACAAGCAGGGAAAGCGAAGCGATGATCAGGGCCCGGGAACCGAACTTGTCGTCGAGGCGCCCAGCGAGAATCGTCGACACCCCGGCGATCGTCACTAGGGCGAGACCGAAGATCATCACCTCGATTGAGCTGAACCCGAAGGCTTGGGCAGCGAGAATCCCACCGAAAGCGAACACCCCGGCTAGACCGTCCCGGTAGACCGCCGAAGCGAGCAGGAACCAGAAGGTTGGCTTCGACTGCTTGTGGAGCGCGATCATGTCGGAGACTAGTTCAACGTAACTGCGGAAGAAGCTGACCTTCGGAGCATCGGTGATCCGGTATTCGGGCACATTACGGGCCAGCGGAATCAGGAAGACGATCGTCCAGACGGCGGTGAGCACGCCAATCAGCCGATAGGACAGGCCATTATCGGGTGCCAGACCAAACCAGTCAGTTTGGAGCACAGTCACCGAGATCAGCAGGACGACGACCCCACCGATATAGCCGAGCCCCCAACCGAGACCACTAACTCGACCCCGGTTTTCGGGGGTCGAAATGCCGTGGAGCATGGCGTTTGATTGGACACCGGCGATCTCCACGATGACGACACCCAAGGCGACGGTGATCGCCCCGAAGGCGAACCAACTTGGGTCCGGGATGACGAAGACCAAGACGAATTGTGACAGAGCGAGCATGCTAGTCAGGATCAGCAACCAGCGTTTGCGCCCGCCATTGGTCTCCGCCCGCGCCCCCAACACCGGCGCGAAGAGCAAGACTAGTAGCCCCGCCACCGCATTCCAGGCACTCCACTGGCTCGATAGGGAGGCCAGCCCAGTGCAATAAGCGGTGGCGTTGTTGATCGCCGAGTCACAGGGAATGAAACCGCCATTGGGGTTGGTCGGATCGAGCAGGCCGGAGACGGCGACCTCAGGTGACAGGAAGCGATAAGAGGTCAGGTAGATGCTGACAAAGACGAAGGTCAAGATAACCGAGTTGAAGGGCTGGGTGCCAAAGCGCCAGAGCGCCCAACTCCTTGTCACCTTCCGCGCGATGGATGGATTTTCAAGATAATTCTCGCTCACGCAGCTAACCTTACATCCTGCCGCTCACCGCAAAAAGGCTAAATTATTATCGGGGCCAACAAGCGGGGGGGTTCCTTTAATTATGCATCGTGATGATGGCCGCCACAGCGACCAATAGCGATGACATCGATCTCCACGAGGATCCCCAATAATCCCGAGCCGACGGTGGTCCGTACCGGCCAAGGTTGCGGCATAATCTCGGCGTAAGCAGCGTTGAAACCGGCGAAATCGCGCTCTAGTTCTGCCAGATGGACGGTGGTCTTTACCACGTCTGACAAGGACAATCCGGCTTCAGCCAGTACGGCTGCCACATTGGCGAGGGTCTGACGAGTCTGGGTCTCGATATCGGCGCCCACCACTTCGCGGGTCACCGGATCGTGGGGGCCAAACCCGGCGGTGAACAGAAAGGGACCCGCCTTGATCCCCAGGGAATAGGCTCCACCCGGGCTAGGAGCGTCTGTGGTGGTAATAACGGTCTTTGCCATGTTGGGTCCTTATCCGAGTGTGACTTACTGTGCGAGCGCCGATTCTATCTCACTGGCTGCTGCCAGTGGGCGTCGGTGACGTATTTTTGCACCAAACCCTAGGAGCAGGACACCGGAGACGATCGCGATGATGCCGAGAGTACGAGCGAGGGTGAGCTGTTCGCCCAAGACGATCATGCCGAGCAGGGTGGCGGTAGCGGGCTCAGAAAGGTTGAGCGTCGTCGCGGCAGCGGCGGAGGTCCGGGACAGTCCGGTCATCGACAGCAGACAGGCGACCACGATCGTGGCGACCGCCAGCCAGGCGACAATGGCGATCCCCCGGGGTTCGGTCAACCAGGCGAGGCTAGTCCCAACGAGGGCAACGGCACCCATCACCGCGCCCAACCCCATCGTCGCTGCCGCTGTGCCGAGCGGGGTCCATCCCCGCCGCAACAACCACTTGGAGCCGACCGCTAGGGTGGCATAGCAAACCCCGGCGATCAGGGAGTTCCCGAGACCGGCGGCCGTGATATTCGTCTGGGGCCCCGACCAGGACAGCGCACCGACCCCGGCGACACAGACTACCGT
>JAIRKB010000127.1 GCA_031260385.1 Propionibacteriaceae bacterium
TCCGAATAACGCCCGACCGGTCTCCAATCAGTCGGTCTAACCACAACGCCCCCAATACAACTCAAGCAAACACATACCCCAACAAGGTGTTTAAACAACAAAGCAAGACTAACACGAACCACTCAGGTGACCCTAGGTCTCGCGCCAAAAGGGGGATTGTTCCTTGTGTTCAACCAATCAAGGCCAAGACCGCGCTTGGCTGGGCGCCGAGATCTAGCCAGCTGATCCGGGGGTCTCGTTTCCACCAGCTCAACTGTTTGCGGGAGAACTGGCGGGTTTTGATGATGGTGAGTTGTTGGGCTTCGGTTTCGCTGATCGTGCCGTCCAGATAGGCGATGACCTGGCGGTAGCCAATCGCGCGGCAGGCGGTTGGGGAGTCGCGCAGACCCTGATCTAGCAAGGCTCGTACCTCCTTGACCAGACCTTGACGCCACATCGCTTCCACTCGAATCGCTATCCGTCGATCCATTTCCTCCCGGTCGATCTGCAGGCCGATTTGGTGGACATTGTCGAGGGCGTAGGTCCAAGTTGGCAGAGTGGAACGAAAGGTCCCGCTGAGCTCGATCGCCTCTAGCGCACGTATGATTCGTCGCGAGTTAGCAGGTTCGATCCCCGCCGCTGCATCTGGGTCGGCTTGCTGCAGACGGGCGTACATTGCCTCGGCGCCAATGGTCTCCAACTCCCCAGTCAGGCGCGCGCGGACCACCTCATCGGTCGGGGGGAAGACAAACTGGTCGATGATGGCATGAAGATAGAGCGCCGACCCCCCCACCACGATTGGCAGCACTCCCCTGGCTCGACAATCGGCAATCGCGGCCCGGGCCAACTCCTGAAACACCGCCACCGACGCGGTCTGGCCGAGATCCATGATGTCGATCAGGTGATGGACAACCCCCGACTGTTCCTCGGTGGTCGGTTTGGCCGTTCCAATATCCATCCCGCGATAAACCAGCATCGAATCGGCATTAACCACCTCCGCTGGCTGCCCAGCCTGCCTCAGCGCCCGAGCAAGCTCGATTGCCAAGGACGACTTACCCGTCGCAGTCGCCCCCACCAAAGTAATCACCGGCAAACTCACGCCAACCATTCTCTCATCGAACCCCAATCTAGTGAATGAGACTCGGCTGGTTGCCCGTGAACCAAGCCCTTACGGCGTAGTTCTTCGGCAACATGCTGAAGAATCACGCCTTGGGGAGGGGATAAGATTGGCGCGGTAGAACAATCGGGTCGGAGGAAACGGTGAGTCTGGTAGAGCTCGTCTTGCTGGCTATCGCGCTGTCGATGGACGCCTTTGCGGTGGCGATCTGCGCTGGGCTGACGATGCCGAAGGTTAACCTCAAGAAGGCCCTAGTCATCGGGGGGTATTTCGGGGGTTTCCAGGCGGCGATGCCGATCATTGGCTATCTGGTCGCCAAGTTATTTGCGGACCTGATTATCACCTGGGACCACTGGATCGCTTTTGGCTTGCTCGCCTTCATCGGTGGCAAGATGATCTGGGAGAGTCTCGAAAAAGACGATTCCGACGACGACAGCGACGGGGAAGTCGCGGAAGCTTCGGTCAAACCGTCAGTGATGCTACCTCTCGCACTCGCCACCAGCATTGACGCCCTCGCGGTCGGGGTTTCCTTCGCCTTCCTGAAGGTCAGCATCGTTCCGGCGGCCGCCTTCATTGGCGTCACCACCATGGCGATCTCCCTACTCGGCGTCAAGATCGGCTCCCTGTTCGGAACTCGTTTCAAGTCGAAAGCCGAGTTCGCCGGCGGTGTCATACTAGTATTGATCGGTCTGAAAATCTTGCTCGAACACTTGGGTGTCATCGCCTTCTAGCTGATCGCGAAGGAAAAAGACAGGGGAAAAATGAAATATTACGTCGTAGATGCCTTTGCAACCGAGGTGTTCAAGGGCAATCCTGCCGGGGTTTGCTTAGTCGACACCGAGCTTGACGCTCGGACAATGCAAAACATCGCCGCTGAGAACAACCTCTCGGAGACGGCCTTCGTGACCCCCCAAAGCGATGGCTATGGATTGCGCTGGTTCACCCCCGAGGTGGAGATCGATCTGTGTGGTCACGCCACCCTTGGCAGCGCTTATGTCATCGCCAACTTCGTTGATCCCGATCTCGCCCAGATGGACTTCCACACCCGTAGTGGTCGTCTGACCGTCACCAAGCAAGGCGACTTATATCGGATGGATTTCCCGGCCCGACCTCCGGCGCCGATCCCAGTCACCGCCCAGATGTCGGCGGTTCTCGGGGTGGAGGTACGCGAGGCCGGATTGTCCCGAGACCTCATGCTGCGCCTCGACAACGAAGCCCAGGTCAGGAACCTAGTCGTTGACCCGGCTGGATTAGCCAGCCTCGGTCAGTCGGCAGTGATCGTCACCGCGCCTGGAATCGAAGTCGACTTCGTCTCCCGCTTCTTCGCCCCCAATCTCGGCGTCCTAGAGGATCCGGTGACCGGGTCAGCCCACTCGACCCTCATCCCCTACTGGTCCGACAAACTGAACAAGACCAACCTAGTAGCCGAGCAGCTCTCGGCCCGCGGCGGCAAGCTATGGTGTGAGCACCATGGAGATCGGGTGATCATCGCCGGCCACGCCGTACTCTACCTTCAAGGTGACATCACAATTCCGGGATCTAGCGGCAGTCTAAGGTAGACTTTCGGTTGCTGAGTTCCCCCCAACTCGGCGCCACACCCAGCCCCTTCGGAGGAATGATGTTCTTAGGTCCCGATGACCTGTTGGCCTATGCCCGCGACCATAATGTCGAATTCTTTGACGTCCGCTTCCCTGACCTGCCTGGGGTGATGCAACACTTCAACGTCCCCAGGGAGGCCTTCGACGAGGCGGTCTTCAGCGATGGGCTGGCTTTCGATGGTTCCTGTATCCGCGGTTTCCGGCAAATCCATGAGTCCGATATGGCCTTGCTCCCCGACCCGACAACCGCCTTCATCGACCCCTTCCGCAGCGCCAAGACGCTGGCCCTGAACTTTTTCGTCCATGATCCGCTGACCAAGGAACCTTATAATCGCGACCCGCGAAATATCGCCCGTAAGGCTGAGGCCTATCTGGCGTCTACCGGTTTCGCTGACACCGCCTATTTTGCTCCCGAAGCCGAGTTCTACGTCTTTGATTCCGTACGTTTCGAGACTAAGCAATCGGCTGGCTATTACTTCATCGACTCCGAGGAAGGGGCCTGGAACACGGGTGTTGCCACTGAGACCGACGGGCGGCCCAATCGCGGTTACAAGATCAAATATAAAGGTGGCTATTTCCCGGTCTCCCCCGTCGACCACTTCGCTGACCTGCGCGATGAGATGGTGGCAAATCTGCGCAGTGTTGGACTCCAGGTGGAGCGGTCTCATCACGAAGCCGGTACGGCTGGTCAAGCCGAGATTAACTACCGCTACAACACCTTGCTGGCCGCCGCCGATGAGGTGATGAAGTTTAAGTACGTCATCAAGAACACTGCCTGGGCGAATGGCAAGACCGCCACCTTCATGCCGAAACCGATCTTCGGTGACAACGGCTCCGGGATGCATATCCATCAGTCGCTCTGGGCAGGTGGCAAGCCGCTGTTCTATGACGAAACCGGCTATGCTTCGCTCTCCGATCTCGCTCGCTATTACATTGGCGGTCTGCTCCACCACGGACCGTCCCTCTTGGCCTTCACCAACCCGACCACCAACTCCTATCATCGTTTGGTGCCCGGTTTTGAGGCCCCGGTTAACCTGGTCTACTCCTCGCGGAACCGTTCGGCTTGTATTCGAATCCCGATCACCGGTGCCAACCCAGCGGCGACCCGTCTAGAGTTCCGCTGCCCGGACCCGAGCGCCAACCCGTACCTCGCTTTTGCCGCCTGCCTCCTGGCTGGTCTCGACGGAATCCAAAACCGAATCGAACCGCCAACCCCGATCGACAAGGATCTCTACGAGTTACCCCCTGAAGAGCATCACAATGTCGCCCAACTCCCGGGTAGCCTGGAGGCGGTGCTAGGGGCGCTAGAAGCCGACCATGACTACCTCACAGTGGGCGATGTCTTCACCGAAGACTTCATCCAAACCTGGATTAACCTGAAACGCGATGACATCGCCGCGATTCAGTTGCGCCCCCACCCCCACGAATTCGAGATGTATTACGACCTGTGAACTATGACATCCTTCGCCAATATGTCAATAAATTCACATCTGCCGAGTAATTAGTTATCGACTATTTAGCTGATCTTTAGTTCTCTAGTCGACCCAGAACAGGCGGTCGGCAACGTCGCGGGCGCGGCGGGCGACGCGATACCATTCGTCGGCCAAATGGGAACCACCGGGGTAACCTAAGGTTCTGGCGACTTGGCCGAGGACGGCGGCGTCGACCGGCAGGAGATCAGAGACCTGGTTTCGAACTAGGACGACCGCATTGCGGGCTCGACTTGCTAGTAGGAAGGCATCTTGGAGGGCATCGGCATCATCAGTGGTGACCAGATCGGCTTGGACAAGCTGACGGAGGGCCTCAAGGGTGCCAGTGACCCGTAGTTCGGGCAGTCGCCCGGCATGACGGAGTTGGAGCGACTGGATCGTCCACTCCACATCACTCAGCCCACCGGGACCAAGCTTGAGATGATTGCGTGGGTCGAGGCCTCTGCCGATCCGTTCGGACTCCATGCGCGCTTTGAGGCGCCGGATCTCCATGAACTGTTCGCGCGATAGACCAGCCTCTGGATAGCGGATCGGTTCGATGACCCAAAGCAAGGCGTCGCTGAGAGCGCGCTCCCCCGCGCCGTGCCGGGCTCGAATCAGCGCTTGGGCTTCCCAAGTCGCCGACCATTTTTGGTAATAAGTTACATATGATTCGAGACTGCGGACCAA
>JAIRKB010000197.1 GCA_031260385.1 Propionibacteriaceae bacterium
TATCGTCGGTGGTAAAGGTGGCTAGATCCCAAGGCAGGTTCGTGGCGACGAGGTTGATCGGCCTGCCAGTGCCATCGTCGACCCAGGAGTAGAGGAACCCACCGTTACCAACGCCATCAAACTGTGTGTTGTTGAGGCCGTGATCGCGGCTGACCAGGTCAGTGTCGTACTTCCCAGTATTCTCGGCAGCTGGTGCGCTGACCGCCGCGCCGGTGCGCAAGCGGATTTGGAGTACGCCAGAGCCGGCGGCGTCCTGGGGATTGTTGGTGTCGTAGCCGTCCAGGGTCTTGACAGAGTAGACCGGCTGAGCAAAATCAGCCACCCGTTCGATGATGCGATATTCCGCACGCCCCAAGCTCGGGTTGTGACCGAGGTCGGCATAGAGCCGATCCACTTGGGTGGCAGCGCCGGTCGTGTAGGCAAAAGCGCAGTAACCAGTCGAGTCGGCGGCATCGAAAGGCATCGTGATGGTGCCGTCGCGATCGAGGGGGTCGATCGAGGGGTTGCTATCGTGGAAGACCAGAAGGTCAACCGGATCGGTGATCGACAGTGGGGCATCCAAGGCGGCATTAACATAGTAAGCATCGCCCTGATTGCCGTTCGCCGCGTCGATCGCGGGCTTGGAGCTGGGGGTGTTAAAGACGGCATAAGCCGCAACCTCGGCACCGGAGTTGATCGTGATCTCGGCGCTCCCGCCGCCTTCACCACCACCGATGCCAGCACCATGGATTCCCTGAGCCGTGATCGTGCCACCGTTGATCGTGATCGCGCCCGCCGCTTGGTTGGCCGGGCCACCGATAGCAGCGTCGCTGCGGTCACTGGCCTTCACCGTCAAGGCGCCTTCGCTCGTGCCTTCGGCTTTGGCCGAGTCGATGCTGAGCGCTGACGTGGAGTCAATGATCGTAATCGAGCCTTCGATGAAGTTGCCAGCCGTGGTGTCCAGCAGGTGGAGGGTATCGGTGCTCAGCAGCAAGATCAGCTTGCCGGTGGGCTCGACGGTGATCTTGCCGAGTAGGTCGATGCTCTCGACTTCGAGGGTGACGGTGTGACCAGCCTTAATAATGATCTCGGAGAAAATCGAAGTGCCATGTTTCGGCTGATCAGCATTGGTCGGAGTGCTCAGGACCCCACTTTGAATGATCCGGTAGGGATCACCATCGGAGTTGTCATCGAAGGTGACGACCCCAGTCGGTTCGGTGATCTGCCCGGTCCCAGTCGGGAACTTTGTAGCGTACTCATCTTGGCCGGTCTTCACACCGGTAACGGTGAAGCCTTCGCCATCCGCCGTCGTGCCGGAAAGGTCTAGAATCCGGGGTGCCTTGGTCGTGAACGGCACGATAAAGGAGTGGAAGTTACCGAGGTCGGTCTTGAGGAAGACCTGCATATAGTAGGTCGTCCCTGGACTCAGACCAGCCACCGGAACCGTGATCTGCGAGGCGCTATAGCCGTTCGGCCAAGGGATCGACTTGACATCTGATCCGTTGAGTTCACCGTTGGCATCGACTGAAGGTGAGGTCGAGTAGAGGAAGCCACCACTCTTAAATCCACTTGGGACGTACTGGCCGATGCTGTGGAACTTGGCGTCCTCGAAGCCGACGTCATTGACGAAGGGGTTACCTGGGGCGACCTTAACCAGTTGGATGGGCAGCAAGGCAATCCCTTTGGTCCCAATATTCTGGAATTCAGCGTTATAGCCATTGTGAGCGTCGTAACCGTTCAGTGACTTGATCGAGTAAAGCGACGAGCTCTTGTCAAAGGAGCGCACCAACGTGCCATTGGTTGTGCCACTGATGGCATAGATATTGTCGGTGGTTGCAACGGTCTTTTGAGTGCTATACCCGAAGGCTAGGTAGCCTGGCGGTAGGGTCATGTTCTTGACCGTCTTAAGACCACTGGGGTGGATCTCCAGTTCGGTGGCGGCGGTAGTCGAAATCGCATAGTCAAGCTTGGTGTTGACGTAGTAGCCATCACAGGTGTTGTCACCGACTCGAATCGCTCTAGACGACTTCGAGTAGGCCTCCAGATCAGCGTCCGGACCAAGGCAGAAGTAATGGAGGGCCGCCGGATCAGTGGAGGAGGTAACGGTCCCAATACCCACCCCAGATCCACTTAGCGCCGTGATCTTGCCACCAGTGAGGGTGATGGTGGCTTCTTGGGACCAGCCCATCGAACCGATGGCCGCCCCTTCAATGCTTTCCGCATAGACCTCGCCACCAGTGATCGTCACGTTAACCGCTTTAGAGTTATTCACCGAACCAATCGCTGAGCCCAAGCCACCGTAGACCGTTATGCCGCTCGGGTTGTTGGTCGCGTTGACCTTGCCACCGGTGATCAGAATATTGCCACCGGCCACCGAGTGGCCAGCCGAGCTACCAATCGCCGAACCATGTCCGACGTTGGCATCGGAGTTGCTCATCCTGATGTTTGTCGCGTTGACAGTTCCACCATTGATGGTGATGTCGCCAACCCGTCCAAAAACGCCGGCGCCGATCGCGGCAGCGCGAGAGTACTGCTTAACAGTGACTTCGCCGCCGTTGATGATGATGTGGTTGATATCGACCGTGGAATCGTCCCCTCCACAGACCGCACTGCCACCAATCCCAGCGCCGGACATCCCTTCACCGACGGCGCTGCTAGCGCCCCATTGGGTGATGTCAATAATGCCGCCGTTGATCGTGATATAGCCACTACCACTACCGGAGCGTTCCTGACCGTTACCGTCGGTCTTACAACCGCCACCGCCGATCGCGGCACCAGTAGATTGGGCGATGATGATGATTGAGCCGCCATCGATCGTGATCTTGCCCGCTGAGGTTGGGCCGGTGGTCGAGTTAACTGCCGCCGCGCCACCAATCGTGGCATAGGTGTTGGCGCCTCTGGTCGCCGCGAAATTGAGAGTATCAGCGGCATCATTTCCGCTCAGAGAGTCGATCCTTATCTCGGCCCCAGTCGGCACAGTGATATAGCCGGTGCTCCAGAGGTTCTTGCCATCAATGAGCAGGGTAAGGTTGCCTCCGGGTTTCACTTCGAGACGGTGGGGGTAGTTAAGACTCGAGATAACCAGGGTGACATCGACGTCCTTTTCAACCACAATCTTTGTAAAGCGGGAGGAGGACGTCGATTGGTAGAGCCGGTAAGTGTTTTGATTGGCTCCAGTGTCGAAGGTTAAGACTGGTAAGCCACCGCCGGTAATGGTGTATCCCTGACCATTAGCGGTTTCGGTGGTGAGGTCGATTTCCTTCGTGTAGGCCACAGAGTATCCGCCTGTGGTCTCATTTTTCTCGGGTTCTTCGGCATGGGTGGCGGCGCGAGGCACAACGAAAGTCAACAGGACGACGAGACCGATGATCCCAAGCTTTGTAACAAAGGCGCGCAGAGCAGTGCCGTCATTGCACTGAACTCTAGGTTCACTCATGTGAAAACCGCCTTCTATGGGATACTTCGTTCGAGTGTGGCCTTCCCGGGGGGCTTAGTCGTGGCTCAAACTGTGAAGGGGCTGCGTTAGCAGCTTCGGAATTATGCCTGTTACATATTGTTAACGCGTAAGTTTTGGAATCTATTCCCGTAGCGGACTCCGCAGTATCCGTAGTTCCCTAACGAGAATGCGTAAGTGTTAGGTGGGCGGTCGGTGGAGCTCGGTCGTACTATCAGGTTTTGGGGTCGTACGCGCTGCCAAGTAGACTGGTTCGCGGCCAAGATGGACCTGGCGGAGAACTTATCGAGGGGAATCTGACATACCGAATCCCGCCTGGAGAGATTAAAGTTGACACCCTATCTGAGCTTCCCATAAGGTTTTCTCAGGGTTAACGGGAAAGGTCATTATGGCGCGGAAAACTGCCGGGGTATTGGCCATTGCCATTGGGGCGTTGTTAGGAATGTCCGTAATTGGTGTGGTGCCGGTGGCGCATGCCGATCTAGACTTGGCGAATGCCTCTGTAGCGGACTTGCGTAAGGAGTTGCTGGCGCTCGAGGAAGAGCAGCGCGACATCGCCACGCAAAAAGCCGCCGCCGAAGAGAAAATGAAAGCGGCACGGGAACAAATCGCCTTGACCCGATCGCAAATCGATGACCAAAAGGTTCGTCTCGGCAGCCTGGAAACCCAGCTTGGTCAGATCGCTCTCCAGCAGTATCAGGATCGGGGAGTCAACACCACCGTGCTGCTAATCTCTAGTGGATCGAGCGAAGACCTACTTGACCGTATGACAATGATGCGTAAGGTCAGTGATACTGCCAACTCTCTGTTCAACACCCTTCAGCTCGCACAGTCCACCCTGGCTGACCTTGAGCGAAGTGAGCAAGCCGCTATCGCCGCGATCAAAGAAGAACAGAACCAGATTGATGCTCTCGACGAGGATTCAAAAGCCAAGGTTGCTCAGGTCTCTAACCTACTTAACGCCATGGCCGCTTATTCGGTCGCACAAAGCGGCGGGTTGTGGGGCCCGAATGGTGTTGGGATCGGTGTGGTTAACCCCGAGGAGCTGATCCCGAACCCCTCAGCCGCTCTCGCTCCCGTGATGAAGAGCTATGTCATGACCTCGGCTTTTGGGATGCGGATCCACCCCTTCTCGGGTGGTTGGTCCTTCCATGACGGATATGACATGGCCGCCCCTTGCGGTTCCCCGATCTACTCAGCGGCCAATGGTTATGTGATGGACTACTACTGGGCGGGGTCATATGGCAATCGACTGGTGATTGACCATGGCATCATCTATGGCAAGCATGTCGTGACCTCCCATAACCACATCGCCGGATCGGCGGTCAGCCCTGGCACCTCGGTCGTCCAAGGCGAGCGGATCGCCCTAGTTGGGAGTACGGGTGCGTCGACCGGCTGCCATGATCACTACATGATCTGGATGGACGGGCAGATTGTTGATCCGACGCCCTATGCCGGAACGCCATCCGGGTATGGCAACTAAAGCCCTCATTACTTAGTTAGCTTCTCTATGAGGTGGCAATGAAGTCCGCCGCTAACTGGGCGTAGACGCGCGCCGCCAACTCCACTTCGTCGATCGGAACGTATTCGTTCGGACGGTGGGCTTGGGCGAGATCGCCCGGCCCGTAAACTGACCCCGCGATGCCCGCTTGGGCGAGCAGTTCGACCTCGCAGTAGCCGCGGAAGAGCATCGATTGGGCCGGGGTGCCAGTGGCTTGCTGGTGCGCTCGTTCGAGGGCGCGGGTGGCGGCAGAGTCCGGTTCGGCTTGCCAGGGGTTAAAGGACTGTTCACAGACCAGGTCGGCATCAAGATCGTTTGTGCTGCAAACCTGGGCGAAGAGTTGGCGGATTTCCTCGATTACTTCGGCCATGTTTTCGCCCGGGAGAACCTGGCGGTCGAAAGCGATCTTGCACAGGTCGGGCACGAAGGTGACGCCGACGCCCCCCTCAATAACGCCAAGGTTCAAGCTGGGGTCGACGCCGAACCCAAGCTTGCTACCGAGGCCTTTGAGGGAAGCGCGGTATGACTCGAGGGCTTGGATGATCGGACTCATTGCCAGGATGGCGTTGTCGCCGAGTTCGGCCATGCCGGTGTGGGAGGTGCGTCCCCGGACTTGGGCGGTGAACTCGGCGGCTCCTTGGATCGCCGAGGCGATCATTAGTGAGGTTGGCTCACCAACGTAGGCTCGAGTGCAGTTTTTGAGGGTTCCGGCGTTAAGCAGAGCGTGGGTGCCTTTAAACCAGACCTCTTCGTCAATCACGGCGGTGAGCAGGAGACTGCGTTGGCGGGGCCGGTCGGATTGGGCGATGGCTTCGAGGGCGGCGACCATGGCGGCAAGACCAGCCTTCATGTCGGCGGTGCCACGTCCGTAGATCTTGCCATCGAGGATTTCGCCGCCGAGGGGTTCGACCGACCACAAGCCAAGGTCGCCGATGGCGACAGTGTCGAGATGGGCGTTGAAGAGGAGGGTTTCCTCGGATTGGCCGTCTAGGCGGGCGATGACGTTGGGGCGGCCCGGCTCGACCTCTTGGAGTTCAACCTCTAGACCGGCGGCAGCTAGGCGGTTGGCCACGAGGTGGGCGGCTTCGGCTTCGCGGCCGGGCGGGTTCTCGGAGTTGGCTCTAATCAGGTCGTGCAGGAATGTACGGAGGGCGGCGTTGTCAATGGCGGGGGCGGCTGAGGGGTGTTCCCTGGCCAAACTGGCTGAAATGGCTGGTGAGGGTGGGGGGCTCGATTCGACCTTGGTGGTCGGGAACTTGGCGGCGGGTAGGCCGCGGATCGACTTCAGGAGGTGGCGGGAAAGTTCAGAGAAGTGAGGGTAGGACTGCATTTCAAGGCGACGAGGGCGGGCTAGATCAACCTCGGCTTGAACATGGATTCGGCCGGGGCGCGGTGTCATCGTCACAACGCGGTCCGAGATGTAAACCGCCTCCTCAATATCGTGGGTGACGAACAGAACCGTCAGGCGGTGGGCCTCCCAGATCTCGGTCAGCAACTCCTGCATATCGCGCCGAGTCAAGGCATCGAGGGCGCCGAAAGGTTCGTCCATGAGCAGGATCTCTGGGTGGTAGCTGAGCGAGCGAGCGAGAGCGACCCGCTGCTGCATACCCCCGGAAAGCTGGGCTGGATAGACATCTTCAAAACCCTCTAGTCCGACTAGGACGAGGTTCTCCCGGGCTCGTTCCCGGCGTTGGGTAGCGCTGAGTGGCTCACCGCGCAAGGCGAACTCGACAGTCTTTTGGGCGGTCAACCAGGGCAGCAAGGTGGCGTGTTGAAAGACCACTCCCCGATCACGACCAGGCCCGGTCACCGGCTTACCCGAAACCAGGACCTCGCCACTCGTCGGTTCGACCAAACCAGCGATCACCGCCAACAAGGTGGATTTGCCACAACCGGAGACCCCGACCAGGGAGACAAACTCCTGATCGCCGAGAGTGAGATC
>JAIRKB010000243.1 GCA_031260385.1 Propionibacteriaceae bacterium
GGGGTAGACGCCAAACTTTGAACCGATATAAATATCGATCGTCGCATTGGCCGGGCTGCCGAGCGAAGTCAGGTTGAGCCGGGACAGAGTCGCGGTCACCTTGCCACCGGCCTTGACGACGGTCGGAGCCATCGGAGCGGTAGCGGGGGTGAGGTTGGTCACGACCACGGAGGTATGCCCGAAGTTCGGGGCCATCGCCGCTGTTGGCGTGCCACTGACTAGAAGCGACTGGTTGGAGATATAGGAAATCCAGGCGTCGCGGTCTAGGAGCCCAGTGTCTTTGGCGTTGACACCCTCGGGCATAACCCGGAAGTTGTCGCCGCCAGCGACCAGGAAGGAGACCGTAATAATCTTGTACAACCGGTCAGGATCCAAGGGCTCACCGTTAATGAACACCGACTTGATGTGACTAGCCGGGTCATCCCAGGCGCAACCTAATTCCATCGTACAAGCCGTTGCCGTTGGAACGTCGGTGTTGACGGTGTAGGCCACATTCGATGACAGCCCCAGAGCGAGGAAGGCGCGTGACGGAGTCACCCCAGTCTCGCTGGTCTGCCATTGCTGTTCGAGAAGCTGCTTGAACTGAGCGCCGGTTAGTTCGATCGTCCATAGGTTATTGAGGAAAGGTTGCACCTCGTTTGCCATTGCGTAGGTGACGAACCCGGGTGCGGCATAGTACAACTCGTCCCGCAGGCTGCCAGGGTTGATAACCCCAATATCCGCCCCGCCAATCACCGAGGTGATCTGCGCCACGCCAAGGTAGGCATCGGCTACCAGTCTGCCTAAAGTCGACTCGTTCGCCCGGTCATCGCGCACCGAACCACCAGCGGTCTGGTATTCGAGGCCAAAGATCCCGGGGACCCAGGCACCGCCAATGAAAGCGGTCGTAATATCCTTCGTGATTGCACCGACAACTACATTGCCCTTGAGGGCGGCCTCGGCGTTCGCCTGATCGACGAGGGCCTTGATGTCTGCTACCGTACCCAAAGTTAAACCGGTGGCGTCAGGGGTAACGACTGTCACAGGGCGGGCAGCGGCGGAGACCACGGTCTTGGTGTCTTTATCGTAAACAAGGTCAATCGCGCCAATGTTGGTTCCATTGTTGCCGGCCTGGACCACCGGACGTCCCGGGTGGAGGTTGAGGCCTTCGGGGTCTTGAGCCGCGTCACCAGTCCAGTTGTAGACCAGGTGAGTATGCCCGTTGATGATCGCATCCACCTTGTCGCTGGTGTCGTTAACGATCGCTTTGAAGGTGGCGGAGGCCTTAATGGCAGCGCTCATCGAGGTGGCTGTGGAGGGACCATCATGATAGATCGCCACCACGATATCAACCCCTAGCGTCGTCTTTAGGTAGTTTGCCCAGTGGTTAACGGTCGCGACCGGATCAAGGAACATGACGTTCGCGATCCCCGTCGGGTCAACCAAGCTCGAAACCTCTTCGGTGACAACCCCGATCACACCGACCATCACACCGTTATTTAGATTGACTAGAGAGTAGGTATTGAGTGCCGCGCCCGCATAGGGATTCGCTGGGTTATAACCGGCCTTCCAGACCACGTTGGCACCCAGATAGGTCCAACCCTGCTGGGCCGTCCCGACACGGCCGATAATATCGGCTACCCCCTGATCGAACTCATGGTTGCCAGCGGCGGACGCTTGGAAGGTGAAATTTGGAGTCTGGGCCAGGGTATTCATAATCTGGATCGTCGGCAGGTCCTGAGCGCTCGACGAAGCGAAAGCACTCGCCCCAATCAAGTCGCCCCCCGCCACGACTAGCGAGTCGTCCGGCGCCAAGGCGACCTCTTTTTGGAGGGTGTACGCCAGGGGCACCGCCGCATCAAGACGACCATGGAAATCGTTAAAGGTATAGATGTGTACGTCCGCCAGATTAATCGCCGACGCGGCGGGCAAGCCGATGAAAACTCCCCCAGTTACACAAAGCGCCATAGCGGCAAGTGCAGTCATGACCCGTTTCAAAGACTTGGACACATTGCTTCCTTTCGAAGACTGATTCCCGGAGTTCCCCAGGGCGTCCCACGGTTAGTCGGCATTGTCGCAGTCGCCGACAAGATGAGCTTATCGGATTTCACCCCCGAAATGAACTGACATTTCCAGATGAGGAAAGATCTTAGAATCCCACCTCCCTCCCCCCATCGATTGGGTGCCGATTGAGGGGGCTTATCACAATAGTCGTCACTTTGAAACATGTTTTTACCAAGAGTCGCTAACTACTTTTGTAGTTCTTTTTTTTCCAAAACACGCCGTGCGACTAGGTGAGACACCAGAACCGTCCCTGTGTCCGGATGGAATTGGTTGTTTTAACCTTGTTTTAATGTGATTGAGCGAGCTAGTCTTGTGGTTAACAACAGCAAACGACGGTTCCTTCCCGCCCCAGATGAGAGCGGCTAGGTCGATTCTTTAGGAAGAACCATGAACACACCGAACAAAGTAAGACACCCACTTAAGACCCTCCTGGCGCTGGTTGGCGCCCTGGTTATCGCCAGCCTGACGATTGGCACGATCCCGGCGGCTCAGGCTAGCCCGGGGGCTGGGGAGATCGTCAAGATCGTCATGACCACCCCCAGTGACTCCACCTACAAACGTTTCCACGACAAGGTCGCCGGACTGCCCGCCATATTCACCACCGAACCGCCGATTTTCAACATGTACCATATGCCCGCTAGCGGCAAGGTGGCCTACTGCATCGAGTTCGCGAACGGCTACTATGCCCCCTTGACCGATGTCCGGCTTGACCCCCGGCGCCCACTCGACGCGACCCAACGAGCCCTCCTGACCCTGGTGACCGCCCAAGGCCCGGCTACCTACGCTGAGACCGAAGAGTTCTACCGCTCCTATGCTGCGGTTCAACTTGCCGCCTGGCTGATCAGCGAGAACCTCTATGATGACCCGGCGGCCCTTGATGCCGTGCTCTTCCCCGCGACTGGCGACTATCCCGACACCGCTGGATATGCCCAAACCCTCGACGTTGGACGCTTAGCCCGGACCTACCTCGAGAACGCCGAAGCGGGCTTAGCCAACTACCTGATCGGCCCACTGTCCTTCACCGCCCAGACCGCCGAGATGACGACCTCGTACGAGATGACCGGCGACGAACCGTACACCATTTCCTTGACCGACACCACGGGTCAGCTCGGGAGCCAATGGGCTAGCGGGCAGCTTCGAGTGGTCGATGATGCCGGGATGACGATCACTGTTAACGGGGATGTCATGACGATCAGCGGCCCGCAGGTTCCCGATCGCCCGATCGTCTTCGAGCAAGAGAGCCAGCCGGCCGGCCAGGCGCTCTACCTCTACCACGGCTCCGCTCAAGAGCAGGTCTTCTACAGCCCCGACCCCCTGCCCCCACTGCGGACCTATCTCCGTCTGATCAAGGGCGTCACCCCTCCGGCACCTCCGGCCCCCCCGACCCCTCCAACACCCCCGACCGAGGAGCCGAACGTCCCCCCAACCCCGCCGACTGAAGACCCAAACACCCCGCCGACCCCCCCGACCGACGGGCCAAGCACCCCACCAACCGATGATCCCAACACTCCCCCCACCCCGCCAACCGATGGGCCGAGCACCCCACCCGTAGCCCCGCACCACGAAAACCCTAGCCCGCCGCCACCAGTGGTTGTTCACGCCGGTGGGACGGTCAGCAAAGAAGAGGCAACCCGGGGCATCGTCCTAGCGTTCCTAACCGTCGGAGCCGTCATCACGCTCATCGGTTACCGCCGCTGGCTGAAGCGGACCGCTTAACATAGTCAATCCTTCACTAAGTACGCAGTGAGAGCCGACCACGGTCGGCTCTCACTGTCTTTGAGCGCCGGTATCGAGGGCCGACAACTTAAGGGAGCTTAACCGCTTGCCGGTCGATAGTCTCGACGTGCAGTCGCGTCCTCCTACCGGTTGAACGCTGGCCGAACGAGGCCGTCTGTGCTGATAACAGGAAACCACCTAAAGGAGTATCTATGCGATCCCTGTGTCATTCCCCAAGCGGTAGCCGCTGGACTATCTGCCTACGCCTTCTATCGGTTTTGGCGGTGTTGGGGCTAGTTGCAACTTTGGGGGTCAGTGGCCCGCCGAGCGCGTCCGCCGACCCGGCGGGCGACCAGGAGTTGGTGGCAACCGCCACTCCCGAGGTCCTCAAGCGAGGATCAGGGGTCTTCACCCTAAACGTGTCGGACAAGAACCCCGGCGGCGTAGTCTTTGACTCGTACGTCCTTTCCGGCCTACCGACCGGCTGGGTCGTCAAAGAAGATGGGGTCACCTTGACGCCGTTCTCGCCGGACCCAGTCATCTACTCCCTCAGCCCGTCAGTGGCCACCTCCGGTAAGGTGACGATTGAACCGCCAGCAAGCTTCGCGGGAGCCTTGCCGGGGGTGACCCTAGGCCGGGTGGCCGGAGGCGCCAACCTGATCACAGACTTTAATAACGGGACCTTCGACTACATTGGCGAAGCGAAACCTAAGCTATCGAGTGCCAACACCCCCTACGGCTACCACGACCCAACGGTAACCTACACGGGAAACCCCCCCGGGGGCTGCCGCACCCAGCAGTACGGACCTTGCGATGGCGACTATACGATTTGGCCGACGGCGAATATCAACGGACCCAGCACGCACTGGAACAACTTTTGGGCAGATCTACGCAGTATCGACAACCCGCTGACTACACCGTCAACCTCGACGATCTGCAATATGTGGAAAGGCACCAACCCCAACGGCACCGGGCATACCCAGACCCAGTTGACCTCTGCCCAGTCGGCGGCCTCCGGAAAGATCGCGATATTTAATGGCTCCCTCACGATGCCGGTACCGCATAATCTGCTGTCCACGACGGTGACGAATCTTTCCCCAAACCGCGCCTACCTAATGAGTGTCTACGTCGCCAACCTGTCGGATGATCCGCGAACCGTCGCACCGGTCCGCGCTAGCGTCTATGCCGAGCAGGCTGAAGGCGGTGTCGGTGTCCTCATCGGCTCCTCACAACCCCTGCCGAAGCAAGCGGACTGTCTGAACTATCTGACGAAGTGGCAAAAGTTCTATGGCGTTGTCTCAACCGGGGACTCTAACAGCCTGCGGATCGGTCTGCGTAACTTCGCGGAGGGTGGCATTGGCAATGATCTGGCGATTGACAACCTGTTCTTGCACGAGTTGATCGTGTCGAGCTTTGATCTGCAAGTTCGCAATAACCTCCCGAAGCTCGATCTGACCAAGACCTCTGACCCGGCGACCGGTTCCCAGGTGGCGCCCCGTCAGACGATCACCTACACGATCACCGGCGCCAATACCGGCGAGAGTGACCTCGATCCGGTGACCTTGACCGATGATCTATCCGCCGTGCTGGCTAACGCCGATCTCGTACCGGGCTCACTTCAGGCTAGCGTCAATGGGTCAGTGGTCCCTGCGCCGGTTATCACCGGCACCACCCTGACTTGGGTGGGGCCCCTAAACGCTGGCCAGACCGTGGTGGTCACCTACCAGGTGACAGTGAAGGCACAAGTCAGCGCCGGGGTCGTCATCGCGAACCAGGTCACCGGTAAGGCGGAGGACCCAGAAGGTCCGGTGACCACTAACTGTACGATTGGTGACGAAGAGCCCGCCTGCGGCAGTGAGGTGACAGTCGTACGACTCGATCCTCCTAACCCCAGATTGACTGTCGCGAAGACTTCCAACCCGGTCACTGGTGCGACCGTCGCTCCGGGCGACACGATCACCTACACGATCCGGGGCAGCAACGCCGGCGACACCGCGTTGGATCCGGTGACCCTGACCGACGACCTGTCGGCCGTGCTGGCCAAGGCCAGTCTCACCCCCGGATCGCTCCAGGCGAGTGTGGACGGGTCCGCAGTTAGCGCACCAGTTCTCACCGACACCACCCTCACTTGGGCAGGCGCTTTGAGCCCCAACCAGGAAGTGACGATCACCTATCAGGTGACGGTGAACAAGGACTTGCTTGACAAGGCCACCGTGTCGAACCGCGTCACGGGCAAGGCCGTCAATCCCAAAGATCCCGACACGCCGGTGCCCAGCAACTGCGTAACCGGCGCTGAGCAGGGCTGCGGCTCCGATTTGACGATCATGCCGCAGGTCACACCCGACCCGGCACTGACGGTGGGCAAGACCTCCAGTCCGGCCTCCGGTTCCCCGGTCGCTCCCGGTGGGACGATCACCTACACGATCCGGGGCGCTAACACTGGCAACTCCGCCCTGGATCCGGTGACGTTGACCGATGACCTGTCCGAAGTGCTGGCTCAGGCTAGTCTCGTCCCGGGCTCCCTCAAGGCCGAAGTGGAGGCGACGCCAGTTAGCGCGCCGGTCCTCACTGGTACAACCCTGACTTGGCAAGGCGCTTTGAGTGTCGGCCAAGCGGTGACGATCACCTATCAGGTGAACGTGAACAAGGACCTCAAAGGATCGGTCGTGATCAAGAACCGGGTCGTTGGCAAGGCGGATAATCCCGAGACCCCCCACGGGCCGGGGTCGTCATCGAACTGCATCACTGGCGAAGAGCCGGGCTGTTACACCGAAACCCCGGTTACCGAGACGAGATTAGCCGACCCGGGTCTGAGTGTCACCAAGACCTCCACTCCGGTCTCCGGTTCGATGGTCGCGCCCGGCGAGAAGATCACCTTCACGATTCGCAGCACCAATATCGGCAACACCGATTTGAACCCGGTGACCTTGACCGATGACCTGTCCTCAGTGCTGACTCACGCCAGTCTCGTACCGGAGTCACTCAAGGTCACGATCGACTCCTCGCCCGCTTCCGCGCCGGTCCTCGCCGGCAACACCCTAACCTGGGAGGGCGCGCTGAAGTCTGGGCAGGTCGTGGTGATCACCTATCAGGTGACGGTGAACACCAAGGTGGCGGACGGGGCCGTGATCTCCAACCGCGTCACTAGCCAAGCCATCGACCCGGACGATCCCGAAGGTCCTAGCGTACCGTCGAATTGCGGGACGGGCGAAGGCACGGACTGCTCCACCAAGACAACGGTCAAGGTGCCGCCGCCCAAGCCTGTCGAGGTGAAGACCGGTGGCTCCGTTGTTAGCTACCCCTGGCTGGTACGAGCGCTGCTAGCGTGGTTCCAGATCTAGCCAACTATCGAGACGGAGAGGCCCCCTCGGGGGCCTCTCTTGTGGTACCGGGGTGGAACCGGGGGAACCGGGGGACGTTTCTGCTGGGTGGAACCGGGGGAACCGGGGGACGTTTCTGCTGGCTCACCCCTGATGCCTGGCGATTGCGGCGTTTCCCCCTCGCGAAGCCGGGTGGCTAGGTAAGCTAGAGTCTAGTAGCAGGCACCGATCGTGACGGGGGTTAACAGTGACTAATGAGGAACATCCCGATAGGAAACCGGGAATCTATTATTGGGATGGCAAGGAGTGGTCGGTGATTGCGCCCGAGTCGGCCTTGAACTCCGAAGATGAACCGACCATCGACCGGCGGGCTAGTGCCGCAGTGTTAACCGAGTTTAAGAACGCCGAGCAGGCGCGGGCGGCGGAAGATCCCCCCGCCAAGCCAAAGAAACGCTTGGGGCGGGCCAAGGGGAAATAGGGTTCGGCCTTAGGTGGTCTGGAGGGCCTCGAGGTGGGTCCGGATCTCCTCGCGTACACACATAAACTCGTCATCCATCACCCCGGCCGGGTGGGCGATAATCGTCCGGCGCTTAGGGCCGTGCCAGAGCGCGATCTTGGCCGTCTTCTTGGAGACAGAAACCTCGGTCACGTCGAACCAAGAACCCGAAAACTCGCCCCGCGGCCCTTCGACCGTGTATCCCTCATCGTCGAGGGTAACCCAAACCCGGGCGCGGCGGGCAGCGATCCAGGTGACCACAAACAGGATGAGACCGACCCCGGCGACAATACAACCGGCAACGCGCAGGCCGGTGCCTGGGGTCGCCAGGAACGACACACCAGCCAAGGTGAGACCTACTAGCAAGAGAACAACAGCTAGCCAGGTCCCGCCGGGGAGTCGCGGTCGCAGCAGGTAGGAGTTCATCGGCACTCGCATTCCGTTGTTAGCCTCAGACTAGCTCACGATATCGCTTGGGCGCGAGGGAACACGCCTGTGAGGGGGTCAGGTGACCGGCGGCTGGGCGATTGGGGGCCCGCTAGTATTGGGCTAGCTAGACCGAAGGAGGGTTCGTGAGCATCTGGGATGTGGCGATGGACGACTTTCCACTGCTTTTTACCGACCGAGCTTTTTGGTTTACGGGCTGGATCGCGACGAGGCAAAAGTGTCGCAAGCTCGGCAATATGCCGCGACCACCGGCAAATCGAGCGTCATTTCTTTTGACACGCTACGGAGCAATCAACTGCCGCTGATTGATAATACGGTCAATCTGCTGATCGCTGAAGATGCAGGGCAACTGCCGCTCACGGAAATCATGCGAGTGTTGGTTCCCAATGGCGTGGCCTATG